>CAYSHJ010000686.1:0-1747 GCA_964430385.1 uncultured Planctomycetaceae bacterium | reverse complement strand
CGTCATCGTGATTTCGCCCGCGTCACGCTTGGCCAGGCCGAAGTCGGTGATGAAGGGGTTGAGGGTTGATGGTTGAGTGTTGAGGGCGGGAGCAAATGGCCGCGATTTGTGATCGGCGTCGGTTTTGCCCTCAGCCTTTTGACCCTCAACTCTCAACCCTTCACCCTCAACCCGCGCCACCAGAATGTTCTGCGGCTTGAGGTCGCGATGGACGACGCCGGCTTCGTGGGCGTGATGCAGAGCTTCGGCGATTGTTGCACACAGTTCGACTGATTCGCGCACGGTCAATGGATGGGCCTGAACCCATTCGTCCAGACTGGCTCCGTCGATGAAGTCGCTGGCGATGTAGATGCGGCCGTCCTCGCGCCCGACTTCGTGAACCGAGACGATGTTCGGATGCCGCACCTGCGCGGCGGCTCGCGCTTCGCGCAGAAACTTTTCGGCTTCGGCTTCGGTGAGATTTTCCTTTCGGGGAATCTTGATCGCGACGATGCGGTCGAGTTCCGTGTCATGCGCTTTCCAGACTTCGCCGAAAGCTCCACGTCCCAGCGAGTGCAGCAACTGGAAATGCCCCAGCGTGCGAACTCCCGAACCGTCGTCCGTAGCGGTCTCGATGTCCTTGGCCAGATTGAAACAACTGCCGCACGACGGACACGAGACGTCACCCGACGGGTCGTCGTTGACTACTTCAATCGGATTGTGACAGTGCGGACAGCGAATCTGCATGATGGCCGCCACCATAAGACATCGCTCAGAACCAGGCAATCGAGCAACCGTTCGGTCGGACGTAGGCGTCCGACCTACTTGCCGGTGCGTCCGCTCTTCGACCAAGCTGTGAAGCAAGTGAATCGAGATTCGCTTTCTGACGACGTGCTTCAACGCCTGATGCTGCGCTTGACTCGCGAAGGTGGCGAGTTGGGATCGAGTGCGGAAGGCGATTGATCGTGAAGCCGGCAGAGCCGAAAGCCCCCTCACCCTAACCCTCTCCCCCGATGCGGGGGAGAGGGGACCGGACAAGGTTCTCCGCGGCGGGGGAGAGGGGACCGGACGAGATTAGGCGAATGGCAACTCACAACTTACCGATCCAGGCGAGCCGGAGGGCGTCAGCCCCCGGACTCATCCGCGTGCCATTCGGTCCGGGGTCTGATCCGGCACGGGCGGACCCGGCTCGCCAAAAACGTTTCATTCATGACCGCGCGGAGTATAGATCCGTCGCAGGCCGCTTTTGCCGTAGAAGCGTTCGAGTTGGTGATGCAGGTTGATCTCGCGCTTGCGAGGGTCGTCAATCTGGAGATCGCGCGAGCCGTCGAAGACTTTCCAGGGCTTGCCGTCGGAGTGTTTCGGGTGTTGATAGAGGCGTCGTTGTTCCGTCAGGTTGAGCGGTCTCGCGCCGACTCGGCCAAAGACGGCGATCTGATTTCCCGATTCATCGACGGCGCGATCACGATCGACTCCTTTGGAAATGGCCAGCGCGTGGCCGCCGTGCGGGATCGGGAAGGTTGCGATCAGGCATGGCGTCGGGCGCGGGCTGAAGCCGTCGTTGCCAGGCGTTTCGGGCGAGGTGAGTTGCACGACTTTCAATCCGTTGCGGCCGTCAGCGAGATACGCGAACTCGCTGACGTACGTGATGCCGAGCTTCACGTCGTGTAGGTCGTTGATCGCTCCGTTCGCGTGATAGATTTGGTCGATCTTCGGTTGCAGCGGATTCTTGATGTCCAGAATGACAAGACCTTGGCGACCTCCGGCG
>CAYSHJ010000685.1:0-6817 GCA_964430385.1 uncultured Planctomycetaceae bacterium | reverse complement strand
GTCTGCGGCTTCGGGCCTTCGAACGCATCGACCAGAATCAGCACGCCGTCAGCCATGCCCAGCACCCGCTCGACCTCGCCACCGAAGTCTGCGTGCCCCGGCGTGTCCATGATGTTGATTTTCACGCCTTTGTAGGTCAGGGCGATGTTCTTCGCGAGGATCGTGATGCCCCGTTCCCGCTCGAGATCGTTCGAGTCGAGAATGCACTCACCCTGAAGCTGCGACTCGCGAAACTGGCCGCTCTGTTTGAGCAACGCGTCGACGAGCGTCGTCTTGCCGTGGTCAACGTGAGCGATGATCGCGATGTTGCGAATGTCATCGCGCCGGCGCGGGGCGTCCTTGGTGTGAGCATGCGTAGACACTTTATGCGGGCGAGTCAATGTCGCTGAGCTGGGCATTCTGTCTCAGTTCGGGCGGGGGAGAATGGCGAAAGGTCAAACGGCGGCGTAACGAGGGGGAGGGAATGTAGCAGGCACAGCCGGAACATGAAAGAGAATCTTCGGCGAATGAGGCCGAGGCTGGGTGTTCATACAACCCGCGTCCTGAATGCAGCCGGCCGTGCCAGCGGTTCATCAGCCGGTCCAGGAGCGAGCCGTGCGCCCTCCCTTGGCTTCGCACGCTCTTTTCGCGACAACATCCACGGGTTCGCCAGTCAGCGTCCATGCTCGCTCCTCCGTCACAAAGCCATGTACGTTCGAGCTTCGTGCCGTCCCCGGCGATCCGTTTTCTTTCAATTCCGAAAGTCACACGTAGTAAAACGCTAGAGTTAGGAAAACTCAACGTTGCTAAACTGGCGGCTTGAAGCCGTGGTTATTCGCTCGGGAGGGTGACTGGCATGCAGGCTTGGCGTTCAATCTGGTGGTTTTCAGTGGCTCTCGGAACTTTGGCAAATGTGGTTCCTGCGGCCGACAAAGGGTTGTTGCCGGATGTCGTCGAGTTCAATCGGGACATTCGGCCGATCTTGTCAGACAATTGTTTCTTCTGCCACGGACCGGACAAGAACAAGCGCGAGGCCGATCTGCGGCTCGACACGCCAGTCGGGTTGTTTGGCGACAAGGCCCCAGCCGATCAAACCGACGCCAAGAAATCAACGGTCGTCCCGGGCCAGCCTGCGGCGAGCGAGCTGTTCCGACGCATCATGTCAGCCGATCCGGAACAGCACATGCCGCCGGCCGAGAGTGGCAAGCTGCTTTCGGAACGAGACATCGCACTCCTCAAGAAATGGATCGAGCAAGGAGCGAAGTACGAAGGGCACTGGGCGTTTCTGCCAATCCAGCGGCCCGCTCCACCGAAAGTTTCAAATCTCAAATCTCAAATCTCAAATTTGAAATCACAAAACGCGATCGATGCGTTTGTGCTCGATTCGCTGGCCAGGCAGGGGCTGAATCTGTCGCTGGAAGCCGACCGTGTCACGCTGATTCGGCGGTTGAGTCTTGATCTGATCGGACTGCCGCCGACGCCGGAAGATGTCGCGGCGTTTGTCGGCGACTCGTCGCCGGACGTCTACGAACGGCTGGTGGACCGCTTGCTCAGATCGCCCCACTTTGGCGAGCGGCTGGGGATGTGGTGGCTTGATCTTGTTCGCTATGCCGACACGGTTGGGTATCACGGCGATCAGGAGATGAGCGTCTCGCCGTTTCGGCAGTACGTCATTGACTCTTTCAACGGGAACAAGCGGTTCGACCGGTTCACGATCGAGCAACTCGCGGGCGACTTGTTGCCGAATGCGACTCGCGAGCAACAGATCGCGTCGGGCTACAATCGGCTGGGCATGATGAGCGCCGAAGGCGGCGTACAGGACAAAGAATACCTCGCGAAGTACATCGCCGAGCGAGTTCGCAATGCGAGCGGCACTTGGCTGGGCATCACGCTGGGCTGTGCCGAATGTCACGACCACAAGTTCGACCCGCTGACCACGCAGGATTTCTATCGCTTCGAGGCATTTTTCGCCGACATTAAAGAGCGTGGCCTCTATGCCGGCGCACACGCCGATGGAAGCTGGGGACCGAACATCAAAGTCCCGAATGCTCAACAAGAAGTCGAACTTGCGAAGCTCGATCAGCAGATCGCCGAGGTTCATAAGCTGTTGGACACGCCGACGGCCGAGTTGCTCGCCGCGCAGGCCGAGTGGGAGAAGACTCAGGTTCCGTGGGCCGTGCTCAAGCCGGAGTCGATCACGTCGGCCAACGGCGTGACGCTGAAGTTGAACGACGATGGCGCGATCCTGGCCAGCGGAGCGAATCCGGCGACCGATACGTACACGCTGGTCGTCAAGAACCCGCCACGAGGCATGACGGCGTTTCGCCTGGAGGTGTTGCCGGACGATTCGCTGCCGCAGAAAGGCCCTGGACGCGCTGGCAACGGCAATTTTGTGTTGTCAGAATTCGTCGTGAAGCACAAACCAGCCGAAGGGGACGAGCAGCCAGTCGCTCTGCAAAACGCGACCGCAACCTACGAACAAACCGGAGCTGCGGGAGCGAACCCGTACGGCAAGTGGGCCGTCGCCGCCGCGATCGACGGCGACGCGAAGGGCAAGACGTGGGGTTGGGCTGTGATGGAACAAGTCGGCAAGCCGAATGCCGCAGTGTTCGAGACAACTCAAGATGTCGTGGGCGGCGACGGTGCCACGTTGACAATCTCGCTGTTGCAAAATCTCGACAATCCGCAGCACACAATTGGCCGTTTCCGGCTGTCAGCGACAACGTCGGCTCGACCCGTCCGAGCTGAACAAGCTCCGCCGCCGAACATCGCCGCGATTGTCGCCCTGCCAGTCGAGCAACGCAACGAGGCTCAACGCCGCGAGCTGGCGGTGTACTTCCGCTCGATCGCGCCGACGCTCGAAGCGACTCGGCAGCAGTTGGCTCAGTTGGAAAAATCCCGCAAGGACGTCGATGCCCGCATCCCGACGACGCTCGTCACGATGGCCGTGCCACCCCGCCTGGTTCGGATTCTGAAACGCGGTAACTGGATGGACGACAGTGGCGAAATCATGACGCCCGCGTTTCCGGCGGTGTTGTCAAATGCCGGGCTAGCGGGGGGCGTCAGCCTCCCGGTTGATCGCGACCGGGATCCGAATCCAACCGGGGGGCTAACGCCCCCCGCTAGCCAGAATTTTGCGCAGACGCGTCTCACTCGGCACGATCTCGCGAATTGGATCGTCTCGAAGGACAACCCGTTGACGTCTCGTGTGTTCGTCAACCGGCTGTGGAAACTGTTCTTCGGAGCCGGGCTGTCTCGCAAGTTGGATGACCTCGGTGCGCAGGGCGAATGGCCGAGTCATCCCGAACTGCTCGATCATCTCGCCGTGCGGTTCATGGATTCGGGCTGGGACGTCCAGCAGCTTGTGAAGCTGATCGTGATGAGCGGCACGTACCGACAGTCCTCAGTCGCCAGCCGCGAGCTGCGCGAGGTCGATCCGTACAACCGCTGGCTTGCGCGGCAGGGCCGCTTTCGTTTGGATGCCGAATTGGTCCGCGACAACGTGTTGCAAGTCAGTGGCTTGCTCGTCACGAAACTCGGCGGCACGAGCGTCCGCCCGTATCAACCGCCCGGCTATTGGGCGTACCTCAACTTTCCAACTCGCGAATGGCAGAACGGCTCGGGCGACGAGTTGTATCGACGCGGCCTCTACACGCACTGGCAGCGACAGTATCTGCATCCGAGCTTGCTCGCGTTCGACGCCCCCAGCCGCGAGGAATGCACGGCCGACCGAGCACGCTCGAACACGCCGCTGCAATCGCTGGTGCTGCTCAACGATCCCAGTTACGTCGAAGCTGCGCGAGCCTTCGCCGAGAACATTTTGAGACACGGCGGCTCAACGGCGCGAGACAAACTCGACTGGGCCTTCCGCCGAGCCGTCTCGCGCGGCATCAAGCCGAACGAAGCCGAAGTTCTCGAATCCCTGCTGCAATCGCACCTCGACGAATACAAATCCGACGCAACCGCGGCGATCAACCTCCTGACCGTGGGAGCGAAGCCGGTTCCAACCGATCTCGACAAATCCGAACTCGCTGCTTGGACGAGCGTGGCGAGGACGATCTTGAATCTGCACGAGACGATCACACGGAATTAGTTCGGGCGAGGAATGCTTCAGTTCATGACGTCTCCGAATTTTTTCAGTCGCTGGCGCGGGGAAGACTTGGGCCGGCCGATCCCGGAAGAGCGGCACGCGGTGTCGGTCTGTTTGCCGCGTTGGCGAGATAACGTCGGCTATGAAGAGGGCGATCCGGCAGTCACCGGTGCGATGCAGTGCGGTTATCCGCGCTTCTGCTTTCATCCCGATACCGCTCGGTTGTTTGCGGAATGCGAACGCCGACTGGCTCGGCCGGGTGAATGCGCGATCGTGTTTCCTACGGAGCGTGTCGCGCGGCGCTGTGCGGAGTTTGTTGACCGTGAAACGGGATTGGAGGTGCGCACTGCGGCGTGTTTTGGCGACGGCATCCATGCAATGCTGATGCCGGCCGCCGCGCGCGAGACGGCGAAAGCATTCTGGCAGCACGCGGGTGAGATCGTGCCTTCGCGTCAAGCGGCGGCGCTGCTGGAAGGACGCGCGTCGTCTCCCAAATCGATGCTCGACGGTGCTCGTGAGAAGCAATTGCTTCGCGCGCGAGTGGCCGGTCTGCAAGGCTGCTCGGCAGAGGACGTTTATCTGTTTCCATCGGGGATGGCGGCAATCTTCACGGCCTATCGAATGTTTCAGCAGTTGCGGCCGGAGGCGCGGAGCATTCAGTTTGGGTTTCCCTATGTCGACAACTTAAAGTTCCAAGAGCGTTTGTCACGGCTCCGTCCGCCGGAGCGTGCGGTCGTGTTCTTTCCGCGCGGCACCGAGGGCGATGTCAGGGAGGTCGAGCGGCTGGCGGCAACGGAATCACTGCTGGGCTTGCTCGTCGAACTGCCAGGGAACCCGTTGTTGAGAAGTCCTAACGTGGCGCGACTCAGCGAGCTGTCATTGCGGTACGATTTCCCGCTGTTGATCGACGACACGCTCGCGGCGTGCGTGAATCTCGACACGCTGCCCGTCGCGGATGTCGTTGCGACCAGCCTCACGAAATACTTTTCCGGAGCCGGCAACGTGTTGGCTGGCTCGCTGGTGCTCAATCGCGATCGGCCGTACTACGAACGACTGAAGACGCTCTTGGCCGAAGAATTCGAGGACATCTTCTACGGCGAGGACGCGATCGTGCTGGAACGTAATTCTCGCGACGTTACCGAACGGATTCCGCGAATCAACGCCAACGCCGCGCGGTTGTGCGCGTTCCTCGTCGAGCGTACCGAGGTCGCCGACACTTTTTATCCGGGAGGAGGCGACGATTTCGAGAATTACGCACGGCATCAGCGAGCAAGTGGCGGCTTCGGAGGGTTACTCTCGATCGTGCTGCGCGACGCGGCGGCAAAGACGGAACGGTTTTTCGATGCGCTGCAAATCCCCAAAGGTCCGAATCTGGGAACCAGCTTCACGCTCTGCTGTCCGTTCACGCTTCTGGCTCACTACCGTGAGCTGGATTTTGCCGAGAGCTGTGGCATCTCGCGGTATCTGATCCGAGTCTCGGTCGGTTTGGAGGACTCGGACTGGCAGATCGAACGCTTCGCGGAGGCTCTGCGGGAATGCCGCTCGGATTTGAAGCCTGACACTCGCTGATGTGGAAATCAAAATGAATCTTGTCGAGAATGCCTTTGGTCCGATCTCTCAGCTCATCGCCTTGCGACCACGAGGATAGCCATGCGACTTGCGACTTCGATTGCTCGACGTGCTTTTTTGCAAACCACGGGAGTCAGTTTGGGTTCGATGGCCCTCGGTTCTTTGCTGACAAATGATGGCATCGCGGCGGACGTGCCGAGCGGGAAGCAAGTGCCAAAATGGACTGGCGTGCTGAATCCGCCGCACTTCGCACCGAAGGCCAAGCGGGTCATTTGGCTGTACATGGCCGGCGGAATGACGCATCTCGACACGTTTGACCACAAGCCCAAACTGGCTGAATTGCACGGTCAGCCGATGCCCGAATCGATCACGAAGGGGCAGCAGATCGCTCAGCTTCAAGGGCAGAAGCTGAACTGCTTCGCGCCGCAGCATCCGTTCAAACAATGGGGCCAATCGGGCCAGTCGATCAGCGAGATTTGGCCGGAACTCGGCGGCAAGTGCGCGGACGACCTGTGCATCGTGCGGTCACTCTCGACCGATGCCATCAATCACGATCCGGCTCACACGTTCATGAACACGGGCACGATGAACGCTGGACGGCCGGCGATGGGTTCATGGTTGCTGTACGGCTTGGGGGCCGATTCCGAAAGCTTGCCGGGTTTCGTTGTGATGGTCTCGACCGGCAAATTCGGTCAGAAGCAACCGATCGCGGCGCGGCAGTGGCATTCGGGCTTTCTGCCGGGACAGTTCCAAGGGGTCGAGTTCCGTGGGACCGGTGATCCGGTCTTGTACGTCGGCAATCCGAAGGGCGTGACGGCGAAGCGGCAGCGCGACGTCGTCGATGCCGTGCAGACGTTGAATGGCTTGGCGAACGAATCGCTCGACGATCCCGAAATCGCCACGCGAGTCAGTCAGTACGAACTGGCCTTCCGCATGCAGTCCAGCGTCCCCGAGTTGATGGACGTCAGCCAAGAGCCAGCGCACATCTTTGAACTGTACGGCACCAAGGGAGGCGACGGCTCGTTTGCCTCGAACTGCCTGCTGGCTCGCCGATTGGCCGAGCGGGGAGTGAGGTTCATCCAGCTTTATCATCGCGATTGGGACCATCACGGCTCGGTGAAAGAGCACGTCGCCGGCACGGCCAAGGAAGTCGATCAAGGCATCGCCGCACTGATCACC
>CAYSHJ010000684.1:0-8626 GCA_964430385.1 uncultured Planctomycetaceae bacterium | reverse complement strand
CAGAAGGCAGAAGGCACGTGAGGAAGTCAGAGGTCAGAAGTGGAAAGTTACGGCATCCTGGTAACTATGGAAAGACGGCAGAATGGCAGCGGGATGCTCCAAAGCGTTGCGTGATCGTCTGACCTCCGCCTTCCGCCTACTGCCTTCTGACCTCTGCCTTCTGACTTCTGACCTCTGACTTCTGACCTGGACCCTTTTCGGCGACCAGCCCTATCATGCCGCCCCCTTCTTCGGCGGACTTTGCCGATAGTCAACCTCTTAAATCTCGACACTCCATTGAAGTTCAGCCCATCGGGAGCGCCCGTGCCGGGCCAACGAATTTCTCACCGACTACGATTGCTCGTTGTGTCGTGCGCACTTGGCGTGTGCACACTCGGGCTGATGCTGCGCACTGAACTGTCAGCAGATGATACCGTTTCGACAGCCATCGACGCACCGATTTCAATCTCGGCGGATTACGCGACCGAGGGTAAATCCAACGATGGCCAGCGAGTCCTCATCCTGCGCGGGCGTTGTCGCATCGAGCAGGCTCAGACTGTCGCGACCGCGCGGCAGATCGTGATTTGGCAAGCCAGCGCTGCGGGACATGAGTCGCTCGCCGCCTATCTTGAAGATGACGTGAAGGTCGAACAGGTCGGGCAGTCGGATCAGCAGACGAACGCGTTTCTACAATTGAGCACTGCGAGCGGCGGCATCGTCGGGCAATTTCGATTTCGGAGCACGAACGATCGCGTCGAGCAAGACGCCTTGTTTCAACGAGCACTGACGCGGCGACGGTCCGTTCAGCGGGCCGCGTTGACGCAAACCCAGTTCGTCTTGCCGACGCCGGCCGAGCCGCGGGCGGCCGGTGCTCGCGTGGCGCCGTTCTCAGCGACAGCATCCGAGCGATCGCGACGAATTCGCGTGTCGCCGCGCAGCGCGATGCCGATCAACATTCAAAGCGAAAAGTCCACGAGCACTGTTCCTCCCGAGCAAGTGACGATCCTGACGGGCGGCGTCAACTTGGTCATTGAAGGGCTGGAGGAGATCGACGTGATCGACCTCTCCGCCGACCGCGTCGTGATTTGGACCGAGGCCAACGAGCAGAATCAGTTTAGCTTCGACTTGGTTCAGCCGCGCGAAGCGCAGTACCAAGTTTACCTCGAAGGCAACATCGTTGCTCGACAGGGCACCAACGTGTTGCGGGCTGAGCGCGCCTACTACGACGCACGCGAAGATCGCGGCCTGTTGCTGGACGCCGAATTGTCGGTCAAGCCGCCGCAATTATTGGGACACCGCGTGCGCGTGCGCGCGGAAAAGATTCGGCAGATCTCGCGTAACGAGTTTCATGCCTCAAATGCCTGGACGACCACCAGCCAGTTCGGTAAGCCGGGCTATCGCATTCAGTCCAGCGACATTTTTGTCGAGCCGTACTACTCGCAACCACTCGAACTGCCGCAACTCGGCGGCAACTTTGACTCCAGCCGCGTCGATCCGCTGACCGGTGCTGGGCGTTATCAGGAGGTACCGTGGATCACGAGCCTCAACAACTCGTTCATCCTGGATGATTACCCGTTGTTCTATTTGCCGTACGTCAGCGGCCCGGTCGAGAAAGCCAACATTCCGATCCGCCAACTCTCGGTGAACTCGGATCGCGTCTTCGGCCAACAGCTCCGCACCTCGTGGGATCTTCTGCAACTGCTGGGAGTCGACGAGCCGGCCGGAACATCGCTCAATTTGGATCTCAATTATTTCTCGGAACGCGGCCCAAGCATCGGCCTGAATGGCAAGTATCTGATTCAAGATCTCTTCGGCATTCCGGGGCCCACCATCGGCGAGGGCATCGGCAACTATATTTACGACAACGGCCACGACAACCTGGGTCTTGACCGCCGCGACTTGAATCCACCGGAGAACAATCGCGGCCGATTGACATTTCGGCATCGCCACGAGCTGCCCCAGGGCTTCACGTTGCAGAATGAGTTCGGCTACCTCTCCGACCGCAACTATCTGGAGCAGTTCTACGAGAGCGAGTTCGACACGGGCAAAGACATCGAATCACTCACCTCACTGCGACAACAACTCGACAATTGGCAATGGAGCTTGCTGTTCCGAGGACAACTCGTCGATTTCGAGAACAACACGCAATGGCTGCCGCGCGGCGACCTCACACGGCTCGGTCAGCCGTTGTTCGGAGATTGGCTCTCGTGGTCCAGTCACACGTATGCGGGGTACGCGAATCTCCACCAAGCCGACTCGCCGAACGTCGCCGGCGATCTATTTTCGCCGCTGCCGTACTACTCGAATTTGTCCGGCGGCGTTGCGATGACACGGCACGAGCTGTCGGCACCGCTCCACTTGGGTCCGCTGAATGTCGTGCCCTATGCGTGGGGTGAAGCCGCCGGCTGGAGCGAAGACTTCAGCGGCAACAGCCTGAGTCGCGTGGTCGGCAGCGTTGGTGTTCGCGGAAGCATGCTGTTCTGGAAAGTGATGCCCAGTGTCCAAAGCCGCATCTTCAATCTCAACGGGCTGGCTCACAAGATGGTCTTCGACGTCGACTGGTCGATCACGGATTCCAGTCGCAGCCTGAGTGAGATCCCGCAATGGAACGAGTTCGACGACAACGCCCAAGAACGCTTTCGTCAGCGCTTGTTCTTGAACACCTATGGCCTCGCGTCGAACACGCTGTTGCCTCCACATCTTGACCCGCGGTACTTCGCAGTTCGCAGCGGCGCGGGAAGCAGCGTGACGGCCCCGTATCACGAACTCGTCGATGACATGCACGTGATCCGCCTTGGTTGGCGGCATCGCCTACAAACGAAGGTCGGTCCGCCGGAACGGCTGCGCATCAAAGATTGGATGACGCTGGACCTGGAAGCCTCGCTCTTTCCGAACGCGTCGCGCGACAACTTCGGCAAGGACTTTGGCCTGTTCGGTGCCCGCTACGCCTGGAATGTCGGTGATCGGACGTCGTTGCTGGCGAACGCCGCGTATGACTTCTTCGACGGCGGCATGCAACTGTGGGATTTCGGCGTGCTAAACCAACGCAGCACTCGCGGCAGCGTGTACGCCGGCATCCGTCAAGTGAAAGCCCAAGGTTTCGAAAGTCAAATTCTCACGGCCAACGCCAGCTACGCAATGAGCGACAAATGGATTTCGACTGTGGGCACGGCCTACGATTTGGCTGAAGGTCGCAACCGCGGACAGTCGCTGACGCTGACGCGCGTCGGCGCGGACTTCCTGATTCACTTCGGAACCAGCGTTGACGTCAGCAAGGACAACTTCGGCGTCGCACTCTCCATCGAGCCGCGTTTTGGTGCGTTCAACTCGCAATCCACGCAACTCAGCAACTTGTTGGGCATCCAGCGGTAGCACGGACCTCGCGTGTGAATCAACTCGCCAAGGCCGGGTACCAGGACGGACAGCATGCGACAACACGAAATGCAGATTCGAGTGCGTTACTCCGAAACCGACGCGATGGGATTTCTGCATCACGCGAATGTTTTTAGCTACTTTGAGGTGGGACGGACGGAGCTGTTGCGTACGCAGGGAGGCGACTATCGAGCGATGGAAGAAGGCGGATTGTTCTTGGTCGTCGCTAAGCTCGATTGTCGGTATCGGCAACCGGCGCGGTATGACGATCTGCTGACACTGCAAACGACGATTACGGCCGCGACCGCCGCGAAGCTCGAACACGAATACCAACTCTTCCGAGACGGCCAACTTCTTTGCACGGGCCACAGCACGCTGGCGTGCGTGGACCGAAACGGCCAGTTGCAGCGGATGCCGGCTGAGTTACTCCGCATGTGCGATGAAGCCAGGGCGAAAGACGATTGACATGCCGTCCACTCGTTGGCTGCTTTCCGGAGACGGTTGCATGAGATTGCGTTTTGCCCTGTTGTGGATGTTGGCGACGGCTCCGCTGCTCGCTGAAGACCTCGACTACCGCGTCCACGATCCCGAACTGAAAGTCGTGCGGCTGGACTCGTCCGACGACGATTCGTTTCTGTCGGTGCGGCTGGACACGGCGGGACGGATTTTTGTCGGAGGCCGTAAGACGCTGTTCGTCTACGACCTCGACGAGGCCGGGCGGTACAAACCTCGGCATTTGCTGCGTGAGTTCCCCGATCACACCTGGGTCAACGACATCGAGATTCGGGGCGATGACCTCTACATCGTCACGGTCAGCGCGGTCTATCGGCTGGCGGGTGCTCGGTTGAAGCGCGAGGGGGTCACGGCCGAGCGGCTGTTGTGGGGCGTGCCGAACGGTCACGTCCATCAATGCTTTCATGCCTGCGTGTGGGGGCCGGAGGGTGACCTCTATGTCTCGATGGGTGATCCGCTGTGGTACTACGGCGACTTCAGCCGCCCCGATCATTGGGGACACTGGACGATGTTCTTCAAAAGTAGCCCTGTCGCTCCGCGACAGGAAAGCCGCACGTCACCTGACGTCGATCGTGACAAGCCGCCGTCAGCCACAAAGAAAGCCGATAGTTCCGACGGCTCTCCTGTCGCGGAGCGACAGAGCTACGTTGAGAAGACGATTCGCGTCGGAGATCAAGATTGGGCGACGATGCCCTACAACGGAGTCGGCAGCGTGTTTCGCATTCGGCCGGACGGCACGAACCTGCGAAGCTTCTCGCGCGGATTGCGAAACCCGTGCGGGCTGTGCTTCGACAAGTTTTGGAACCTCTTCACCAATGACAACGATCACGAGGGCCTGCCGTCAGCCTACGTTCCCGGACGGTTGTTGCATGTGACCGAAGGCTCTTACTTCAGTTGGCCGCGCGGTTGGTTGCAGAGCAAATCGCCCGACCGAGCCGACCTGCTGCCGAGCCTCAACGAAGAGCTGGGCCGATTCGTGCCGGTCCTGCAAGCGTATTACGCGGACGGTTATCTGCCGGAGAAGTACGCGAACAATCTGCTCGTCGCCCGCTGGTGTCGTCGGCAAGTCACGCGCTACCCGCTCGAAGCCAAGGGAAACACTTTCACGGCGAAGGAGCATGTCCTGTTGGAAGGCAGCGATCAGGCGCGGCCGGTCGGCGTTTGTGTCGGTCGCGGCGGACGAGTCTTCGTCACGATCGGCGACATGGCTCAGAACGAAGGCTCGCCAACGTACCGCAGCGACCTCGCCGGCATCACGCGCAAGGACGATCCCGACACGATGCCGTTCGACGGGTACGACGTGACGACAACCGATGTCGAACGCCTGCGCGGCGAGTTCACGTCCGACTTCACTTCCCGAAGCACGGCAGCCCGGCAAGAACTGTTGCGACGCGGCGAGCCGCTCCCCAGGAACAACGAAGATCCGAAAGCGATTTTCTCGTCGCCATCTTTCCGCGCCGGATTCGTGGCGGGATTTGCGGAAGGTCTTAAGGAACGAGATCCCGCCGCGGCACGCAAAATGGAAGCCGAAGAACTCGGTCGATTGGTCGCTGAGGGACGCACGCACATCGCTCAGAGCGCGTGCCTGGAATACTCAGCCCGTAACGACTTGAAGCTGCATCAGATGCTGTGCAGAAAGTGGTGGCCGAACTCGTGAGCGTTCGGATTTCTGACTGTGGTCCGAAGTCTCACGGGCTTGTTGATTTAATCGCCCCTGAGCTTGCCTCAGGGGTTTAAGCGTTTCTGCACGACTCGACGGGGATCAGGCGGACGATCCGGGAAGTCGTCACGGAGCAAGTCGCGCAGCCACTCCAGCGGCACGAGGTCCGGTGGCAGCAAGGCCGCGTATTCCAACGCCCGCAGTTCGATGTCGCTCAGGCGGTTCAACGTCGGTTCGAACAGCCGAGCCAGAACCGTCTGCGTGTGCCCAGCCAGCTTGCCTGCCGCAGGTTCGGCCAAGTCACCGTCCAGGATCGACAGCCCTTCGGCCTTCAGCCAGTCGTCCAGCTCGCGGTAGCTCATCGGCTGGCGGAGCGCGGCGGGAATGTGCGGGTTGTTGCGGTCTCGCAGATAAACGCCCACGACTTCCAGCGCCAGCGGATGCCCGCCCAGGCGTTTGACGATGTCGCGCGCCGCCTGCCACTCGGCATCACCCTTCAGCGAGATGGGATACAAACTGTCGAGCAAGGCTTCGCGTCGTCTGGATGCAGAGCATCAACCGGCAGCCACGTCATGCGGTTCTGCGGCGTCTCCGGCAGCCGAGTCGTAGCCAGCACATACAGATGCTGGCCATGCGGCAGCGCGGCATCCAACACCGTCGGGTTGAGCAGCCCGGCGTCATCGACGTTGTCCAGGATGAACAGCGCTGGCTCACCCTGCTGAAACGCTTGAGCGACTCGATTGAACGCGGCCTCCAGCGCGGTCCGTTTCTCCTCGGGCGAGACCGGTACGCCGATGCACTCACCCAGATCGACGACGGCACTTTGCAGTCCGCTCACGAGCGACTCACGGTTCCCGACAAGGCCGGCGGCGGGGATCAGGAATCGGCCGCCGGGATACTTGGCTCCGTAACCCCAGGCATACGCAATCGCCAACTGCGACTTGCCGATGCCGCCGATCCCGTACAGTGCCGTGATCGCTCCGATGCGCATGCGGCCGAGGTCGTGCCGCAACTTCCGCATCTCTTCGCGACGCCCCTTGAAGTGCGGACTGGGGACGAGCAACGCCACGTTCCGCGGCGCGTTATCCCGCAGCTCGGACCAGGTCACGCGGTCTTGCAGGTCGGCAACCAGCTTCGTCAGCACTTCGTCGATGCCCGCTTCTTCCAGCGACTTCTGCCCGCTCGGCCACCACTCGGCCCAGTGCAGGTACTGCCGCCGCTGAAGATCACGCACCCAGCGGTTGACCTGAGTCGTCGTGTCGGTCGAGGCCTCGAAATCCGGATGCGGGATGACATAGATGGGAGCGATCCCATCCCCCGGTAACGCCTAAGCCAGCTCGGTCTCAACGTACTCCGCCCACTCGTGCCGACAGAACTCACTGGCGAAGTAAGCCGGTGACAACACGGCCACCATCATCCGTGATTGCACCAGCCCCGCCTGAATCCGCCCGTACCAGTCCTGCATGGTGCGGATCTCGTTGGTGTCGAAGAAGACGCGGAGCTCGCGGCCGACGATCTTCCGAAACTGCCGTTGGATGTGCTCGACCAGCTCGGTCACTCGCCCGGCATGTTGACCCCGGTTGTCGGCATGGGCGTAGCTCACGAACAAGTCGTAGCGAATTTCGCGAGACGCTGAGTTCATGGGCTGGACCTCATTGCTACGGGATGTTCGGGTGGTCAAACCAGACCCGCAAGTTCTGATGTTGCGCGGTTATTAGCCGCGGAGCGGCGGCATCGTGTAGCCAGGGGCGCAAGCCCCTGGTATGACGCGAATTCATGGCCAAGCCCCGGAGGGGCGACACTAAATGGTAGGTGCAAGATTGGATGTCGCCCCTCCGGGGCTTGGCCATTTGATAATGCTGATTTCCGGGGGTTTACACCCCCGGCTACACGATGTCGCCGCTCCGCGGTTGGAAAAGCGCAACTTCAAAACGCGCCAGCCAGCCCCTGGCACTCGCTTTGTCACCAGGCTAATGAGCGGCAAGGCGCTAGCCGCCGGTTTTTGCGTGTGATTTCGAAGTCACGAAACCGGTGGCTAGCACCATTCCGCTCAAAGTGAGTACCATCGGGCTAGCGCCCGGCGGCTGATTCGACACATGAATCAACACGACTGGCGGAGAGCCTGAAAACTGAACTCTTGCGAGTTCAGCGACTGGCTACTTTCCTCGGCAGGTCTACTTAGGCCGCCTGCGAGACACGACTTGCCAGATATCGGAAGATATGCTGCGAAGCACACGACATTCAAACTCGTTTGCCCCGAAGAACTCGTCCAATGAGATGCTCGCTTCGGATGAACTCCCTCATGATCTGTGTGGCGCTGCTCGTCACCGCGACGTACTCGCCGGCCGAGGACGCCTTTCAATTCCGCGTCGAGTCGAACTTGCGTGCTGGTGTGGCCAAGGTCGATATCACTCCGCCTGCCGATACGCCGGTCGTCGGGCATGTGCGCCCGACGAACGGGGTTCGCGATCCGATTCGGGCTGGCGTGCTGTTGCTGGCCAATGAGCACACTCAAGCGGCGATTGTCACGCTCGATTTGATCAGCGCATCCAGCGAGATGCTCGCCGCGCTGCGGGATGTGATCGCTCAGAAAACCGAGATGCCGCGCGAGAATATTCTGGTCGCAGCATCGCACAATCATTCGGGACCGGGCTGGACTCGCGAGTCGGCTTGGAGCCGCGAGATGGTTGCCAAGATCGGCACGGCGACAGCCGATGCCGCCAAAGAGATGCGTCCCGTGACGATCGGCTACGGCGAGGACCGCATCGACTTCAACATCAACCGCCGCAAAGTCATCAACGGCCGCGCGGTCGTGCGGCTCAATCCCGACGGCCCGTGCGATCATCGCGTAAAGGTGCTCCGCTTCGACGACGGCCGGTCTCTGGAACCGATGAGCGTCCTCATGCACGCCGTTTGCCATCCGTGCGTCTTCACGTGGGGCGACAAGCTCACACCGCCATATCCGAATGGCTTTCCGAAGATCAGTGCGGACTTCCCGGGCGAGGCTCAGACGTTTGTCGAGACGGTTTACGGATCGAAAACCAAGGCAATGTTCCTGTAAGGTTGCGCCGGCGACATCCGGCCGAACCTGCCTGGAGAGCC
>CAYSHJ010000683.1:0-1526 GCA_964430385.1 uncultured Planctomycetaceae bacterium | reverse complement strand
CCCGCCGGAAACGGAAATCCAACACAACTACACCTTGTACCTTGGCCCCAAGCGAGCGGCGCTGCTGTTGCCCCTGAACGCCGAGAAGATCATCGACTACAGCGGTTTCCTGATCATTCCGGCGTCGCTCGTGGCCCTCATCGCCAACGGCCTGCTGTGGGTGCTCAATGGCCTGAATCACTTCGGTATTCCGTACGGCATCTGCATCATGCTGCTGACCGTGCTGGTGCGGAGCTGCATGTTTCCGATCTCGAAAAAGCAGTCCAACAACGCCAAGAAAATGAAGGAACTGCAACCGAAGTTGGCCGAATTGAAGGCCAAGCACGGCGACGACAAGCAGAAATTCGCGCAAGCTCAAATGGAGCTGTTTTCGCAGCACAAATTCAACCCACTCGGGGGCTGCCTGCCGGTGCTGTTGCAGTTGCCGATCTTCATCGGGCTGTATCAAGCATTGAGCAGCTCCGTCGATCTGCGTCGCGCTCCGTTCCTGTGGTTCGACAACCTGGCCGCGCCGGATCACTTATTCACGCTGCCGTTCGAGCTGCCGTTCCTCGGCAACGAGTTCAATCTGTTGCCGATTCTCACAACGGCGTTGTTCCTCGTTCAACAGAAGATGTTCATGCCGCCGCCGACCGACGAACAGACGCGGATGCAGACCAAGATGTTCTTCTGGATGACGTTGCTGATGGGATTCATGTTCTATCACGTTCCCGCCGGCCTGTGCGTCTACTTCATCGCCTCCAGTGGGTGGAGTATGGGCGAACGCAAACTGCTCGATTACGGCAGTGCCCAGTCAGTCTCGGCGTCCAGTTCGCTCATTTTGCCCGGGAAAAAAACTGACGCACCGTCCGCAGTCAAACCGGCCGACGGCTTCTGGGGCCGCTTGGCTCATCGCCTGGAAGAGATCGGCGAGATGAAAGATGTCAACGGCATCCCTGTCGCCGGTGAACGCCACGGCAAAGGGGACAAGAGTAAGAAGAAGAAGACCCGCTGGTGACTCCCTGGAACCATCATGGACGAGTTCCTGCAAGCCGCGCTCGATGAAGCTCGCCAAGGTCTCGCTGAAGGCGGCATCCCGATCGGCTCGGTACTGGTCATCGACGGACCCATCGTCGGTCGCGGTCACAACCGCCGAGTGCAACGAGGCAGCGCGATCCTGCACGCCGAAATGGACTGCCTCGAAAATGCCGGTCGCCTGACAGCCCGCGATTATCAGCGAGCCGTCCTCTATTCGACCTTGTCGCCGTGCGACATGTGCAGCGGCACAGCTCTGCTCTACAAGATTCCCAAGATCGTCATTGGCGAAAACGTGACGTTTCAAGGCCCGGAAGCCTACGTCCGTTCGCGCGGCGTCTCGCTGGAAATCCTGAACGCACCGGAGTGCATCGACCTGATGCGTGAGTTCATCGCCGCTCGCCCTGAGCTGTGGAATGAAGACATTGGTGTCTAAGTAGACCCGCAAAGGAAGTTGCGCAGGCGAGCGGGGCGGCGTCAGCCCCCCGGTCCTACCACGAACGCACCGGGGG
>CAYSHJ010000682.1:0-3954 GCA_964430385.1 uncultured Planctomycetaceae bacterium | reverse complement strand
GAACGACAGGCTGAGCCAGATCCGATGTCGCGGCACAACTCGGTCGCCCACGACTGCCGGTTCGAGGCTGATGCGGCCCACACCCAAGATCGCGCACTGCGGCGGCACGATGATCGGCGTGAATGCCTCGACGCCCAAACTGCCGAGGTTGGTCACGGTGAACGTACCACCCTGCATGTCCTCGGCGGCGAGTCTGCGGTTCTTGGCCAACTCGATCAATTGATGAGTGGCCGCCGTCAGTCGCCGGAGCGACAGCGTCGAGACGTTCCGGACGACAGGCACCAACAATCCGTCGTCCGTGTCGACGGCGATGCCGATGTTGATTTCGTCGGGCAGGAACAGTCCGTCGTCACGCCATTGAGCGTTCAACATTGGATGCTGCACCAAAGCCAACGCCGTGAGCTTCGCAATAAAGTCCGTGTAGCTCGGCGCGCGTGCATCGTGAGACGAAGCGGCTTTGAATTGGTCGCGGAGTTGGACCAGATTGGTCGCATCGGCAGTTGTGGTGAGCGTTACCGGAACCGTTCCCCGCGCGGCCGCGACCATCCGCTGAGCGATCAATCGCCGAGTGGCACTCAATGGGATGAGTCTTCCGTTGAGCGGAGCACTTGTCTCCCTGACGGCTGGCGTGCCGACGATGGTTGACTGACGATGATCGCGCGTGGAAATCACGGCCGCGCCACCGGTTGGGACCACGGCCAGGACGTCACGTTCTCGAACGCGGCCGTTCCGACCAGAGCCACGAAGAGCTGTCCAATCCACGCTCAACTCGGCGGCCAAGCGACGAGCACGAGGCGAGGCTTTCGCGACAAATCTTGTCGCGACAGTGGAAGTTTGGGGTGCCGTCGATGACAACGTCGAGCGGCTCACGATCGATTGAATGTCGTCCGCGAGGACACGCCCGCCCGGACCACTCGCCGCCACCAGCGTCAGATCGACTCCTCGTTGCCGAGCCATTCGTCGCGCGGCAGGCCCCGCTGGCGGCGGAGGCTTCGGCTCGCTTTCGATCGCCGGCTCCGAACGCGCAGTCGTGACGGATGACGTCCCGAACGGAGGCACTTCACCCTCGGCGACCAGATATGCCAACACTTGACCCACGCGAACGACGTCGCCGGGCTGTGGGCCATTCGTGGAGAGCCGCAGATAGCCCTCGTCGAAACTCTCGATCTCCTGCGCGGCTTTGTCGCCTTCCAAAACGAACAGCATGTCTCCTTTGCGAACGAACTCGCCGTCGCGTTTCAGCCATTCGGCCAACGTCCCTTCTTCCATCGACCAGCCGAGTCGGGGAACAGTGATTTCGATGGCCATGGCGAGATTTTCGATTTTGGATTTGAGATTTCAGATTTCAGATTTCAGATTTCAGATCGTGGATTGGACGGCCCGCAGCTCGTTCAACCGAAAATCCAAAATCGAAAATCCAAAATCCCCAATTCTGTCATTCGTTCAAAAGCTCCCGCACGGTCCGCACGACGGCTTCGACGCTTGGCACGACAGCTTTTTCCAACGTCGGACTGTACGGCGTCGGCGAGAACGCGCCGTTGAGCCGCTTGATCGGGGCGTCGAGGTCATCGAAGCCGGCATCGACGACGCGCGCGGCGATCTCGGCACCGAAGCCGTAGGGGGCGAAGGATTCGTCAACAATCAACAGTCGTCCCGTCTTGTGGACCG
This sequence comes from uncultured Planctomycetaceae bacterium, assembly GCA_964430385.1. Classification (GTDB taxonomy): domain Bacteria; phylum Planctomycetota; class Planctomycetia; order Planctomycetales; family Planctomycetaceae; genus CAYSHJ01. The sequence continues at coordinate 2,286 of CAYSHJ010000682.1, read as the reverse complement.
ATTGCAGAATCGTGTCGGTGTCCAGCGGCGAGACCGTGCGCGGGTCGATGATCTCGACCGAGATGCCTTCTTTCGCGAGCAGTTCGGCGGCTTCGAGCGAGCGTTTCACCATGAAGGCGATGGCGACCACCGTCACGTCGCGGCCTTCGCGCGCGATCGAGGCTTTGCCGAAATCGATTTCGTAGTCCTCTTCCGGCACCAGGCCTTTCGTGGTGAGCAATTCGCGGTGTTCGAGGAACATCACGGGGTCGTCGCAGTTCAGCGCTCGCTTGAGCAAGCCTTTCGCGTCGTACGGCGTGGACGGCACGACGACTCGCAGGCCCGGGAAGTGAGCGTACATCGGGTAATAATTGCCGGAATGATGCGTCGCCGCCGAGTGGCCGATGCCGATGCAGCCGCGGAGCAGGATCGGCATCTTGATCCGGCCGCTCGACATGTACTGCATTTTGGCGATCTGGTTCACGATCTCGCCGATCGAGTCCATGATGAAATCGGCAAACATGAAATCGACGACGGGTCGTGTGCCCGTCATCGCCGCTCCGCCTGCCAAGCCCACGAACCCGCGTTCGGCGATCGGCGTGTCGCACAGCCGCAGCGGCCCGTACTTTTCGTACAGCCCGGCTGTTGTCTGAAAGTTGCCGCCTCGTTTTCCGATACCCTCGCCCAGTACGAAGATTCGCGGGTTCTTCTCCATTTCTTCCGCGAGAGCTTCCCAGGTGGCTTTCATGTAGGTCAGCTCGCGCGATTTCGGATGGTGGGCGATTTCGGATTTCGGATTTCGGATTTCGGATTGAGTCGCAGCCTTGCCTTCCAATCCACGATCCGCAATCCGCGATCCGCAATCAAGGATCTTTGCGTAGACGTGAGCTGTGGCGGACGCGGGATCGGGCCAAGAACTCGATTCGGCGAACTGCTGCGACTCCGCGATCAGCACCGCGATTTCGGAGTCGATGGCGTCGAGGTCAGACTGCGTGATTTTGGATTTTGGATTTTGGATTTTGGATTTGGAAGACGGCGACGGTTTCGTACTCAATTCGCCATCCAAAACCCGCGATCCGAAATTTCGGATCGGACATCGCAGCTTCCATGCTTCGACGTCCTCGCGTGTCCGATAGGAAAAATCTCCCATGCCTTCGGCATGAGGCCGCGTACGGTACGTGCGGCATTCGAGCAACGTCGGGCCGTCGCCGCTACGAGCACGTCGCACCGCCTCTTCCGTGGCGGAGTACACGGCGAGCACATCATTGCCGTCGACCGTGACGCCGGGCATGCCATACATCGCTCCACGACTACCGACATCCGGATTGCCGGCCGAGTAGCTGAACGGCACCTCGGTGGCGAACTGATTGTTCTCGCACACGAACAGCACCGGCAGCTTCCAGATTGAGGCGAGATTCAGTCCTTCATGAAAAGCTCCGTTGCTGGTCGCTCCATCGCCGAAGAACGCGACCGCGACGTGATCGGTCTTGAGCAGCTTGAAGCTATAGCCCGCTCCGGCCGCTTGTAGGATGCACGGCCCGACGATGCCGCTGGTGCCCATCATGCCAATCTCGGGCGAGAACAGATGCATGCTGCCGCCTCGTCCGCGCGAGCAGCCAGTCTCGCGGCCGAAAAGTTCGGCGATCAATTCGCGTGGCGGCATACCCTTCGCCAGCGCGTGTCCGTGTCCACGATGTGTGCTGAAGACGACATCGTCCTGTCGCAGATGAGCACACACACCCGTCGCGATGGCTTCCTCACCAACGTACGTGTGGCACGCTCCGTGAATCAGCCCGCGCTGGTGCGACCTGGCGAGTTGCTCCTCGCACAGCCGGATCGTCTGCATCGTGCGATACAGCCCGAGCAACTTGTCCTTGCTGAGATTCATTCGTTGTCTTTCCTGGGGTGATTTCTGTACGTCGCCAACAAATGACCGTGTGACTCAATGACAACTATTTCCCTCCAATCGTCCCGCCGGCATTCACCGCCAGATTGCCGCCGTCCATCGGAATGATCGCGCCGGTGATCCAGGACGACGCATCCGACGCCAGCAACACAGCAAGTCCTTGAATATCGGTTGGAATCCCCATGCGGCCGCACGGGATGCTGTTGATCCAGCGGCCTTTCAGAGTCGGGTCGGCGGCGATCCGTTTTTCGAGGCTGGGGTTCATCACTTGAGCCGGCAGGATCGAGTTGACTCGAATGCCGCGGCCGGCCCATTCGGTGCTGAGTTCTCGCGTCATCTGTACGACGGCCCCCATCGCCATGCTGTACGCGATGTGGCTTCGACCAAGTGCCGTCTGGCTG
>CAYSHJ010000681.1:0-1762 GCA_964430385.1 uncultured Planctomycetaceae bacterium | reverse complement strand
CATGCTCGGATAGTCCGTGGGCCGCGAAAAGTAATCCTCGCGATCGTTCCCGCCGGTGAAGCCGGTCATCACGCCATACGGATTGTGGCTGTTGTACCCGTGCGAGAGTGTGCGAATCAGCGTCACGCGATTCATCCACTCCGCCATGCGCGGCAAGTGCTCGCAGATCGGCAGGCCGGGCACGTTCGTCGGAATCGACGCGAACTCGCCACGAATCTCCGCCGGAGCCTCCGGCTTCGGATCAAACATGTCGATATGACTCGGCCCGCCGAACAAATCGATCAAGATGACCGACTTGACTCGCGCCGCGTGCTTGGCTTGCTGACCGGCACGGCTGGTCGAGGTCGTTGCGAGCAGCCCGCCGAAGAGCGACAAGCCACCGGCGCGCAAGATCGCTCGCCGCGAAACGCCATCACACGTTTGGCTGCGAGAACCCAGAAGCGTCAGCATTCTGCAGACCTTTCAAGATCGTTGTGCCACCATCCAATATCAGGCTCGCCAACAACACGAAGAACACTTGGAAAATCAAGGCCCGAACGAGTGCCGTGTGGTAAATATCGGATGGCGCTGATGGACTTTTGGACCCCGGAGTTGCGGTTTCGGACATCGTCATCTCCCTTGCGGTCCGACGATCGTATCGGCGTTCGCGTGGTTGGCCGTGGAAGTGCTGGTAGCATATCGGGAACAAGCCGCCGAAAGCAGGTCATCATACGGGACACGGCGTCCAGGCGAGCGGGGGGTGTCAACCCCCCGAGTTGTTTCCCAATTGATTATTTGTTCAATCGACCGAATCAGCATGGCTAACCGGAGTTTGAGTTCCAAGTTCTCTTCGGCCAGTCCTTTGACCGTTTTCAAGTCCCACTGCGTTTCGTGCAACGCCGCTCGCTGGTCACAGCGCGGTAGAACTCTCCCAAAACTTGTGTCGACAGGACGACGTCGCCACGGCGAGTTAATGTTTGTGCTGCCGTCGTCTTGTCTGGGTCGGGGCCACCGGACTCGATGGCATAAATCAAAACATTCGTGTCGAGGAAGGCGCTAGCGCTCATTCATTTCCTCGCGCGTTGGTTTGGTACCAACACGAAAATGCGCGGTGGCTTTTAGCAGCGAATCCATCAGCCGATCACGCTCGGCAATCTCCGCAAGCGGCGCGGGCTGCTCCGCGGGCTCGAGCATGGCCACGACTTGACCGTTGACTTCAATCGCAATGGTTGCCGCCTGAGCCTCCCGAACATACCGCTCGGTATCGCGGCGAAGTTGGTCGACTGTGATCGCCGTCATTTGAGCTGCTCCTCTGAGTTCTCGGTCAATTCCAGTTCAGTCAGGCTTTCAGAGAATATAAGCGACGGCCGCCAACAATCCCATGAGAAATTGAGCGTCGAGGTCATTCGCCCAAGGCATGCTTGAGCGTCTCGGCCAAGCGATATCCGGCCAGCGTGACTCGGCGGCGTGCCACTTGACGAGCGTTCGCGGCGTCTGCCTCGGAGAGAACTGGAATCTTGTCAGGCGAGACGGCGTGATTCTCGACGTCCGACCAAAGGACTCGCGGCAGATTTCCGTCGAGGTACGTATAGGTTTTCGCCGCCGCGTAGCTCTCGGCGGCCCAGTCGCGTGCGTGCTTGTGGTGAGCGAGTTCTTCCAGCTTGGACGGCGACAGCGTTGGATCGCGCAACAAGAGTTCGGCCAGGTCGCAGACCGGACCGAAGTGCGAGTCGTAACCCAATATGCCGTCCCAGTAGCTGTGCAGTCGTTGCGATTTGGAATT
>CAYSHJ010000680.1:0-1523 GCA_964430385.1 uncultured Planctomycetaceae bacterium | reverse complement strand
CGAAAATCGAAAATCGAAGATCCCGAGAACGATTGGTTGTCGCACTTCGACGTGCGGCGGCTGACGGCGGAGGAAGTCCGCGATTCAATCCTCTCGGTCTGCGGCAACTTGAACTTGGCGAAGTTGGACGGACCGAGTGTTTATCCGGTCATTCCACCGGAAGTGCTGGCCGGTCAATCGCGTCCCGGAGCCGGCTGGGAAAAGTCGTCACCCGACGACGCGGCCGCTCGAAGCGTGTTCGTCCACATCAAGCGGTCGCTTGCGGTGCCGTTGCTGTTTGCGTTCGATTCCGCCGATCCCGACTCCCCCTGCCCTGTCCGTTTCACGACGACGCAGCCGTCGCAAGCATTGGCGCTGCTCAACAGCGATTTCGCCAACTCGCAAGCGGCGGTGTTTGCTCGCGACCTGCGACGTGAAGCCGGCGCGGACCTGGCCGCTCAAGTTCGTCTGGCCTTGCGACGTGTCTTGCAACGCGCGCCTTCATCGAATGAGATTGATCGCGGAGTAAAGTTCGTGAAGGACACTATGGAGGCAGACAAGGTATCGGCAGACGAGGCGTTGCGACGATTTTGCTTATTGGCGATCAACTTGAATGAGTTTGTGTATCTCGATTGAGGTTTGGAGACGGATCATGACCGAAGCACAACATGGCTTTTGTGGCCGTACGCGACGCGAATTCTTGTGGGAAACCGGAGCCGGCTTCACGGGAGTCGCGCTCGCGGGATTGTTGGACGACGGCTTCTTGGCACAGTCCGCGAGTGCGGCGGGCGGGCCGAAAGAGAAATTCGTCAATCCGCTCGCGCCGAAGAAGCCGCATCTGACGGCGAAGGCGAAAAGCGTCATCTTCCTCTACATGTACGGCGGGCCGAGCCATATCGACACGTTCGACTACAAGCCGACGATGACCGGTCGGGACAATCAGACGATTGCCGTGAAGACATTCGGCCGCGGCGGGCACAAGAATCAGGGGCGGATCGTCGAGCCGCGCTGGAAATTCAAGCAGTACGGCGAGTGTGGCAAGTGGGTCAGCGACTTGTTTCCGAATCTTGCCGGGCACGTCGATGACATCGCCTTTTTGCATTCGATGACGGCCGATTCGCCGATTCACGGGTCGGCGATGTTGCAGATGAACACGGGCAAGGTGCTGAGCGGCTCGCCCTGCATTGGCTCGTGGGTCAACTACGGGCTCGGCACCGAGAACGAGAATCTGCCCGGCTTCGTCGTGATGCTGGACCCGCGCGGCGGGCCGATCAGCGGAGCGAAGAATTGGAACAGCGGCTATATGCCCGCGCAATACGAAGGGACGATCTTCCGCTCGCAGGGCACGCCGATCCTCGATTTGGCTCGGCCGGCCGATCTGAGCGAAGCGGGTCAGCGGCGGTTGCTCGACACGCTGCGCGAGTTCAATGACGATCATGCGGCTCGGTTGGGGAACAATTCCGCGCTGGCGGCTCGCGTCGCCAGCTACGAGTTGGCGTTCAAGATGCAGTCTTCCGCGCCCGAGGCCGTTGATCTGACGCAGG
>CAYSHJ010000679.1:0-2253 GCA_964430385.1 uncultured Planctomycetaceae bacterium | reverse complement strand
AGTAAGTGTGGCACGCCCTGAGTCCGCGAAGGGCGTGATTTTCACCGAGTCCAATCAGAACCACGCCCTTCGCGGACTCAGGGCATGCCACTCAATAACCCGAATTGTGCAGTGGCCCACACCAACCCGAAGCGCAAGCGAGGGCCAGGCGATGACATAGCCTCGCTTGCGCTTCGGGTTGGTGTGTGACACACGGTCACGGAAATTCCAGGAGGGTGCGCGATCCGGGCTAATCGCGGCGATACCGCACGCCGCCCGAATCGAGACGTTGGCGAGCGGGGCGGCGTCAGCCCCCTGGTGCTGCCGCGGAACCGGCCGGCTGACGCCAGGCCGCTCGCCTCAAATATCTCACTGACGGCCGCGTTTGGAAATTTCTCATTATTTTTCCAAATTTGCCGGTTATGACTTGAAATCCGACGCAACCTACGATAGCATTTTGCAATCGAAATGTTTTTCTCGGGAATTATTTGATTTGACCATCATGTACGCTGGTCCGCGACAAATTCATTCTGACAGCGAACTCGAGCGATTGCCGCTTGTGATGGGGCTGTTTGTCAGGCTCCTCTTGGCGTGCGGAAGCCTGCGTCGCCGGTTCGTAGTGGCTGTGTTCGTTCTGTCTGCCTTGGCACTTGCTCCCAACGCCAGCCGGGCTGATTTCGTCGGCGACGCGGCCCTGAACGTACCACGAATGCCGCAATTTGGCCTCCACGAAGATGCCTCCCTGTTCGGCGTTTTCTGCGAGCGAATGGGATGCGGTTCAACCGCCGAAGAGCGGACATCCGCTCCGCAAGAACAGCTCCCCTCGAACAATGATCGGCAACCCACGCGCCACTCGGCACTGCCGGGCACGGCGACTGGCGGCTGTGGCAGCCCATCCAGCCCGACGGCGGGTGGCGGAAGTGTCGGCAGCGTGGGAATTGTCAGTGAAGGCCCGGCTCGCGTCGAAGTGACCTGTTCAGAGCGGATTGTGCTTTATGCCCCGCTTCGCCTGCCTTCCCCCTTGTCTGAGCGTTTGCTCGACCCGCCCCGGGACGTCGCTTGAAGCCGGCCGGCTTGCCGCGCGCCTGCAGTTCCCCCGTCGCGAGATGAGTTTCTCCGGGGGAAATCCTGGCAGTCCGGCTGAGTCGGCGATCCGATGCGACGTGGATTTCACAAGTGCTTGGTCAACTGGGATCAGGCAAAAAGATCACACAAATGCAAAATCTCTTATAACAGGGAGTAGGCTATGAGCAGATTCCGATTTACTGCCACGAGATTCTTGGCGACGGCGATTGCTTCGCTCTTCGCCCTGTCTGGCACAGCGAGGGCGGACACCGTCATTGACTTGACTGTTGCTAACTCAAGCGGAAGTTTCACTGTGAACGATTATTTCACCAACGACCAAGTAAATGCATCGGGGACAGGTCTTATTAATTCGTTCGTCCGTATTTCAGGAAATACTGACATCGTAGAGGGCTACAACACGGATCATCGCCCCCTGCAGTTTGACGAGAACTCCAGCCCGACCTTCACTAAATCGTTGCAACTGTCCTCTGTATCGACCGTGTTGATCGCCGGAGTCGTCTACCGCCAGTTCTTGCTCGACATCAACCAGAATAAACCCCAACCGCTTCTGTCGCTCAGCGAGTTGCAAATCTTTGTTGGGAACACGGGAAGTCCGAATGGAGCTACGGTCGATGTGAACGGCACGCTGAACTTTGGCCTTCAGGCCGCACTCGTCTACGACATGGATTCCAGCGGAAACGGGAATAGTATCCTATTGGATTACAATCTGAATACGGGAAGCGGTGGCAGCGACATGTTCGCCTACATCGAGAGCTCCCTCTTCGGAACCGATCCGGACAGTTACGTCACCCTGTATTCCAAGTTCGGCGATCCGAACGTCAACAACGACGGTTTCGAGGAGTGGGCTGTTGCCGACCCCCCAACCTTCACACCCGACCCCCCCGTCGTGCCGGTGCCATCGTCTTTGGTCATGCTGGGTTCGATGTTGCTTCCCGCCTTCAGCTTCTACTGGGTCCGTCGGCGGAATGCTTTGATCGCCGCCTGAGATTTGTGCTTAGCGGTTTTGACAGATTTACTCGCGTTCCTGCGCCTCTCGAGCGGGAACGCTTTTTTTTCAACGGCCCGACAGGTCATTGGAACGAGGCGGTGTAGCGGGCTTCTAGTTGGGCGAGGAGCATGGGGCGTTGTTTCTTGGAACGCGCTCGTTTCATGGTGTGACGGCGGCAGAGCGCAGTTTGTTCGCTCGCG
>CAYSHJ010000678.1:0-8411 GCA_964430385.1 uncultured Planctomycetaceae bacterium | reverse complement strand
GAAGCCGCCGCCAAAGCCGAATTGGTTTCGCAACCAAGCGTCCGATCAGGACGTTCGTGAGCAGCCCAACGCGCGCGAATCCGAGCCGACTCCCGCGCAGACGAACTCGGATGACACGGCGATTCGTTCGGAAGTCAGCCGGACCAAGACAGCCAAGAAGCCGGCGAAGCGAATCGCCAACATTCCGCAGTTCTTTCTGACTCTGAAGGCGGAAGTCTCCACGAGTCGTCCAGTCGTCAGGATCATTTTCTGAACCCCTCACGACACTCTCGGTGCGCTCTCTTGACAGAGGGAGGCCATATCGAGTTCTTTATGATCCATATTCATTCGCGAGTCGGTCTTCTCGCGACGGCCCGTTCACGCGAACGGACTGTTGTGTCGGTCCAAAACATTGGAAAGGTGCCTCATGAAAATGCGAACCTCGTTGAGCGTCACGTTGCTGACGCTCGTCATCATCGGCTGCGGTGAATCGCGCCCGCCCACCTCGGTCCCGGCCGCCGTAGCGACGCCATCGGACGGCAACAATCGGTCGGCCCCTGTGGTCGCCGACGATCCCAACGTGCAACTCGTGAAACTCGAACTGCCGGGGATGACTTGAGCAGGCTGTGCCGCTGCCGTGCGCAGCGAACTCGCCACCCTGGAAGGCATCTCGGACATTCGAATGGACCTCAAGACCAAAATCTGTACCTTCAAGCTCGACCGCAAAGAGTTGGACTTGAAGGCCAAACTGAACGAACTGGCTCAGGGCAACGAACACTTGCAGAGATTCAAGATCATCGAGGCGATGAATTAGACGCCGCGATCGAAATGGCTTTAGAACGCTTCAACGCCGAGGTCCGCTTTCGAATTGTGGACTTACAGCACCCTCCCAATTCAATCGGCACAATCGTGACGATTGGCTTGCCAGCAGACTCTGACAGGCCGCTTGAGAACCTGCCTCCCGCCTGGCCTGTGGCGACGGCGTAGGTTTTTGCGAGCGGATTTAAGCTCCGCAAGCCGCTGGTTCGCGGCGTGAAATCCGAGGCGTGATGATGCCGATCAACCTGCTCTACCACGACGTCACGCCGGCCGGAGCCGATGAGGCCAGCGGTTTCGCCGGTCCCGGAGCGGCGCGATACAAGCTGACCCCAGACGAATTCAGGCGGCACCTCGACAGCATTGGCTCGACGATCAATGACGCTCCCGTCGCGACAACGTCACCGGACGAACTGTGTCGCGCGAACGACTCGGCGTGGCTGCTGACGTTCGATGACGGCGGAGTCTCCGCCGCGACGGTCATCGCCGACGAACTCGAACGACGCGGCTGGCGCGGCTGGTTCTTCATCGCCACGGATTTCATCGGCACTCCCGCGTTCTGCGACCGCGACCAGATTCGCGATCTGCAACGACGCGGCCACGTCATTGGTAGCCACTCGTGCAGTCATCCGGAACGGCTCGATCATTGCTCTTATGAACAAATCTGCGACGAGTGGCGTCGCAGCCGCGATGTTCTCGCCGAGATCGTGAACTCTTCGATCGTGACGGCTTCGGTCCCCGGCGGATTCTATTCGACGCGAGTCGCTCGCGCCGCCGCGGCCTGCGGTCTGCGCGTGCTGTTCAGTTCGGAGCCCACGACCGGCGCGTTGGTTGTCGACGAGTGCTTGATCCTCGGCCGGTACAACGTTTATCGCGGCATGCCGGCCACCGACGCCGCGGCCTTACTGACCAGCCCGCTACGACGCTGGCGACAGTCCGCGTTTTGGAACCTCAAGAAAACCGCCAAGACTTGTGCGGCTCCGCTGTATAAGTCGATCCGTCAGCGAGTCCTCAACCGCGCGTATGCCGCGAGGGCCACGGAACCTCTGCGCTCGTGATGCGTGCTCTCGCGGCGAGCGTGTTGCCGCACTGGCTCTGGCCGCGTTCTTCCCTGTCGACCTGCCGAGGCTACAACTCGCGCGGCGCGCGGCCTACACTTCCGTTGGCATTTCCTGGGAATGATCCGCGTCCTGCAAGTCGGTGACGCGCGGAGGTTACGTTGGCGGACCCCAAACGAGAACAACTTAAGGTTCACGAACAGAAGGCGATCCTGGTCGCGGTGCTCGAAAAGGGCAGCCACGTCGATAAGGACTCGTCGCTGGATGAGCTGAAGGGCTTGGTCGCATCCGCTGGAGCGGAGATCGTCGGCGAATTGGTTCAGAAGACCAACGATCCAACCGCCGCCACACTGCTCGGCAAGGGGAAGGTCGAGGAGTTGAAGCAACTGATCGACGCCACGGGTGCCGAGGTCGTGATCTTCGACAACAACCTGTCGCCGTCGCAGGGACGCAATCTCGAAAAGGAACTCGAACGAGTCATCGTCGATCGCAGCGAAGTGATTTTGGATATCTTCTCGCGTCGGGCACAGACGTATGAATCGCGCTTGCAGGTTGAGCTGGCTCAGTTGCTGTATTTCCGCACGCGGCTGAAGCGGATGTGGACGCACTTGGAACGCATTGAAGGCGGCGTCGGCGCGGGACGCGGTCCCGGCGAGAAACAAATCGAAACCGATCGCCGCTTGATCGACCAGCGCGTCGACGAATTGAAGCTCAAACTGAAAGACGTCGAGAAGCGCCGCGAGCGAACCGTAAAAACAAGGCACGACGTTCCGACGGTCTCGCTGGTCGGTTATACGAACGCCGGCAAGAGCACATTGATGCGCACGCTGACCCGTGCGGACGTGTACGTCGCCGATCAGCTCTTCGCGACGCTCGACACGCGCACGAAACGTTGGCGGTTGCCGCATTGGGGCGAAGTGTTGCTCAGCGACACCGTCGGGTTTGTTCGCCACCTGCCGCACCACTTGATCGCGTCGTTCAAGTCCACCCTGGAAGAAGCTCGGCACGCCGACCTGCTGCTGCACGTCGTCGACGCCAGCCACGCGGAGGCCGAACGACAGATCGACACGGTTCATGAAGTGCTCGAAGAGATCGGCGTCGAGCGGACGAATATGCTGCTGGTGCTCAACAAGACCGACCGCGTCGCGGACCGCTCATTTGTCGACGTCCTGCGAGCCAAGCACGAAAATAGCCTGACGATCTCGGCCCTCGAACGCATCGGTATCGACCGCCTCGAAGAAGCGGTGGTCCAACGCATCGGTGCGGGATTCGTTAGCGTCGAGATTGAAACCAGCGCCGGCAATGGCAAACTCTTCGCCTACCTCTCGCAGCACGCCGAGGTCACGGAGAGAGAATACGAAGACTCGCGAGTACGACTGAAGTGCCGCATCGACCGGCGGTATCTGGGAGCGATTAGCGGCGACGACACGACGGTGACGATGCTCGACGGCGACGAATGCCTTCCTGATCCGGTCCCCTCTCCCCCGCCGCGGGGGAGAGGTTTGGGGTGAGGGGGCCGAGCGCTCCAGCGGCCCATGAACCCCCTCACCCCGGCCCTCTCCCCCGATGCGGAAGAGAGGGAGTAAGGTTGCAAGCGACGCCCGCGTTAGAGTCTTCGGTTGTCAATTATGCGCGCCGTGCGCGCAATACGTAGCCGAGTCGCTCCGCGACTCGGATTGAATCGGCGTCGCGGAGCGACGCCGCTACGTTGCGGCCGAAGGCCGCGTTAGGGAGAGGTGCGGGGAGCGGGAACCGGACAGAAGACAGACGGACACTTCATCATGGCTGACCGTTGTTACTTGGGTGTTGATCTGGGAGCCGAAAGCGGCCGCGTGGTGGCTGGGCTGTTTGATGGGCAGCGAGTGCAGCTTGAAGAGCTGCATCGGTTTTCGAACGGGCCGGTGTCGATCGGTGGGACGCTGCGGTGGGACGTGCTGCGGTTGTGGGCGGAGATTCAGAGCGGTCTTTCGGCGGCGGCGGCAAGGTTCGGATCGGCGATTGCCAGCGTCGGCGTCGACACGTGGGGCGTCGATTACGTGCTGTTGTCGACGACGAACGAAATGCTCGGACAGTCGTACAACTACCGCGACCCGCGCACGAACGGGATGCTGAATCATGCCTTCACGAAGGTGTCGCGCGGTGAGATCTTCGCGACGACCGGCTTGCAGTTCATGGAGATCAACACCCTGTACCAGTTGCTCGCCATGCGGCAGACGAACCCGCAGTTGCTCGACCTGGCCGACGCATTCTTGATGATTCCCGACTTCCTGCACTGGTGCCTGTGCGGCAGCCGAGTCGTCGAGTTCACGAACGCGACGACGACGCAGTGCTTCGACGCGACCCACGGCACGTGGGCGTTCGACATGCTCCGCAAGCTGGAGATCCCAACGCATTTCTTTCCGGAAGTCGTGCCGCCGGGAACGAAACTCGGGACAGTGCGAGACGACATTAGTCGTCGCACGAACCTCTCGCGAATCCCCGTCGTTGCGCCGCCGACTCACGACACCGGGGCCGCCGTTGTCGCGGTGCCGACGGAAAAGACCGGCTCACCATGTTGGGCTTACATCAGCTCCGGCACGTGGTCGCTGATGGGCGTCGAAGTTCAGAAGGCGATCTTCACGCCGCGAGCACTCGAATTGAATATCACCAACGAAGGCGGCATCGACGGCACGTATCGCCTGCTGAAAAACATCATGGGCCTGTGGCTCGTCCAGGAGTGCCGCCACTCGTTCGAGCGGAAAGGCAAGCCGCTGGATTACGCTCAGCTCGCACACATGGCCGGAGCCGCCGCGCCGTTTCAATCGATCATCAACCCGAACGATCCCAGATTTCTCGCCCCGGACGACATGCCGACCGCGATTCAATCGTTCTGCCGAGAAACCAATCAGCCGGTGCCGACAACCGAAGGGCAACTCGTCCGCTGCTGCGTGGAAAGCCTCGCGCTGATGTACCGCGTGGTGATGGGGTGGATGGAAGAACTGACCGGCACGCCGATCGAGGTCATTCACATCGTCGGTGGCGGCACGAAAAATGAACTGCTGAATCAGCTCACCGCCAATGCCTGCGGACGTCCCGTCGTGACCGGCCCTGTCGAAGCGACGGCGCTCGGCAACGTGCTCGTGCAAGCGCGAACATCCGGTGAGATCGGCTCGCTGCCCGAAATCCGTGACGTGGTGCGTCGGTCAAGCGACTTGAAACACTATGCGCCGCAAGACTCGTCATCGTGGCAAGCCGCGAACGCACGATTTGCCGAGTTGCGTTCGCGTCCGACGGTGTGATGTGATTTGGCGAAAGACAGGAGTGGGTCAATTTGAAGAAGTCCCGGGTGGCACGCCCTGCTAAGGGCGTGGAAACTTGTAAGGACAATTCCACGCCCTTCGATGACTCAGGGCGTGCCACCCAAACTGACCCACTGCCCGAAAGACGCTTCGACCGCGACTTGCTTGAACTTCCGCGCGAAGTTCGCCAAAAGCTGTCGTTCGCGATTGTGTCGCCTCGCGAATTCCTCGCGAGGCTCCCCTGATTTCTCTTCCTGACTTTGCCGACGAAAGGATGTCGTATGCCGATGCTCAACCGACGTGAATTCTGCCGCTGGACCGTGACGGCTGGTGTGGTCTGCGGAGCGTTGCCGCCAATTGCGGCGACGGTCGCGGCTCAAGACAAGGACAAAGCGTCCAAGCCGGAAGACATCCCAGCCACGTTTCAAGTGAAGTTCGAAACCTCGAAGGGTGACTTCCTCGTCGAGGTCCATCGCGACTGGTCGCCGCACGGAGCCGCTCGATTTTATGACACGGTGAAGGCCGGCTTCTACAACGATTGCCGTTTCTTCCGTGTGCTTCCAGGTTTCATGGTGCAATGGGGCATCAATGGCGATCCGAAAGCTCAAGACAAATGGCGCGATGCCAATATTCCTGACGATCGCCCGACCGGCGAGAACCGCAAGTCCAACAAACGGGGCCTCATCACGTATGCGAAGTCGGGCCGACCGAACTCGCGCACGACACAACTCTTCATCAACTACGGCAACAACAGCCGACTCGACGCGGATGGCTTCACGCCGTTCGGTGAAGTCATCGAAGGAATGGACGTCGTCGACAAAATCAACGCCAAGCACGGCGAACGGCCCAATCAAGGCGCGATACAGGAACAAGGTAACGCGTACCTCAACAAGCAGTTCCCGGACTTGGACTACATCAAGAAGGCCACGATTGTGGAATCTGCCAAGTGACCAATCCAATGAAAAGTGACCAATGACACTGCGATTTGTCAGTTGTCATTGGTCACTTATTTCGCCGAAAGGAATCACGGATGCCGCACATCACTCGACGTCAATTCTGTGGAGTTATTGCTGCCGCCACGTTGGCGGGCTGTTCTCGGGAGAAGCCGACCGAACCACCGTTGCGCATGGGCCCGCCGCTCGAAAAGTCCGCCGCGAAAGAATCGAGCTTCGAAGGCGTCCCCGAACAATTCCGAGTGAAGTTCGAAACCTCGAAAGGAGACTTCGTCGTCGAGGTGCATCGCGACTGGTCGCCGAACGGGGCCGCTCGGTTTTACGAACTGGTGAAAAATGGCTTTTATGACGACTGCCGTTTCTTTCGCGTGATGCCGGGCTTTATGGCGCAGTGGGGTATCCACGGCGATCCGACAGTCATGGACAAGTGGCGCGACGCCAACATTCCGGACGACAAGCCGACCGGTGAGAACCGCAAGTCAAACACACGAGGCTTCATCACCTACGCGAAGAGCGGTGCTCCCAATTCACGCAGCACGCAGCTTTTCATCAACTACGCAGACAACAGCCGACTAAATGCCGACGGCTTCACGCCGTTCGGCCACGTCGTCGAGGGAGGCATGGAGGTCGTCGACGCGATCAACTCCAAGCACGGCGAAGACCCCGCTCAGAGTCAGATCCAGGTGCAAGGAAACAAATACTTGAACGCGTCGTTTCCTGACTTGGATTACATCAAGAAAGCCACAATCTTCGACCCTGACGCCGAGGGGAGGTCAGCGGACGAACCAAAGACGGATGCTCCGGAGAAGGGTGAGAAGTGACGTTGCCGTGGGCGTCAGTGGGACAGATTGGCAATCCGTCCTACGCGATGTCGCGTATAGTGCCGCCGTAAAAACGTCGCTCGCCGGTGATTAGCCGCAGACGCAAAGCACCATCGTCGGCGATCCCCAGACACTCGCCCGTCGCGAGCTGGCCGCCCGTGTCCAGCGATACAACTCGCCCCGTGAGCACGCAACGATTGCGACAACGCTCGGCTAACGAAGCATCCTCGGCCGCAAGGTTTTTCAAGTCGGCTTCGAATTGCTGCAGCCAGTCGATCAGCAACGTCGACACGTCGTGTTCGGTGCCGCTGGCGTCGCAGAGCGAGGTTGCGATCGTTTGCAGTTCCAACGGCGCGGTGGCGAGTGAGTTGTTCACATTCAGGCCGACGCCGATCACCAGCCGGCCGCGTGGTTGTGGCGGAACCTCGACGAGAATGCCACAGACTTTTCGGCCGCTGAGCCACACGTCATTCGGCCACTTCAGACCAACCGTCACATGCGGCCAACCGGCGACATTGCGAGCCAGCATGTCGCACATCGCGGCTCCCGCGCAGAGCGAGATGCGCGGCCACGTCGCTTTGGGCAGGTTGAGTTTGACCGTGTCGATGATCACCGAGCAGAGCAGCGAATCGCCCTCCGACCACCAGCGATTGGAGCCTCTTCCCCGCCCGGCTGTTTGTCGCTGCGTGATGACGAGCCACGGAGTTTGCTGGTCGCTGTCCGCGCAAAGTTCCAGAGCGCGATCGTTCGTCGAGGCGATTTCTAAGTGCGGCTCAATGCCTGCGAGGAAGGTTTCACAGAGCAGGCGGTGTTGATCGTCGAACGTCATTCTGTTCGCGGAGATCGGCAGACTCTGACGACTCCTCTCCCTCTCTCTAACCCTCTCCCCGGCGGAGAGAGGGGACCAAACAAATCCGTCATCGTTGCCTTCGCTCAGCACTCCGCACTTTGCACTCGGCCTTCGGCATTCATTTGCGAAGCCAGTCGGCGATCCAGAGTTGGCTGGAGCCGTCGGCGGTGCGGGTCGAGGTCCACATCAATTTTGAACCGTCAGGGCTGAAGACCGGCAGCACGTCGGCGGCTTTGTGGTCAGTGATTTGAGTGACCTTGCCCGCCTTCGGCAGATCGCTGCTGAAATCGAGGTCCAACGTGAAGAGGTTGAAGTTCGCCGAACGCGGACCCTGCGAGTAATCGGCTCCGGACCAGACGAGGTATTTTCCAGACGGATGGAAGAAGGGGCACCAATTGACCTCGTCGAGATTCTTGGACAGTTGCACCTCGCGCTTGCCGTCGACGGAGATCACGAACAATTGCAGCATATGTTCTTTGTGGCGGTCGCTGCGGAAGATGACCCACTGCCCGTCGGGCGAGAAGAACGGCCCGCCGTCGTAGCCGGGCGTGTTGGTCAGTTGCCTCACGTGCGAGCCGTCCGCGTTCATGATGTAGAGGTCGGGATCACCATCGCGCGAGGACGTGAAAACGATCTGCTTGCCGTCCGGCGAGTAA
>CAYSHJ010000677.1:0-5642 GCA_964430385.1 uncultured Planctomycetaceae bacterium | reverse complement strand
GAAAAGCTGCCGACCGGCCGCGTGCATGACTGGCCGCATCAAGGCATCTGTTCGGCCCCGTTGATCGTCGGCGACCGCTTGTGGTTCGTGTCCAGTCGCGGTGAGGTACTCTGCCTCGACACCAATGGTTTCCGCGACGGCGAGAACAATGGACCGTTCACTGCCGAAAAACCCGACAAGCCCGATGCCGCCTGGGACGAGAAGGTCGAGGCCGACGTTGTCTGGAAGTTTGACATGATGAGTACGCTTGGCGTGGCGCAGCACAACATGTGCTCGTGCTCCGTGACTTACGCCGGTGACATCCTGTTCGTCAACACGTCCAACGGCGTCGACGAAGGACATATCAACGTGCCGCAAGCGCAAGCTCCCACGTTCGTCGCTATGGACATGCACACCGGCGAAGTCCTGTGGATCGATAACTCGCCTGGCGAGAACGTGCTGCATGGCCAGTGGTCCTCGCCGTCATTCGCCGTGCTCGGCGGTCAAGCCCAAGTCCTCTTCGCTGCTGGTGACGGCTGGCTCTACAGCTTTGACCCCCAGGGCGAGAACGGCAAGGCGAAACACTTGTGGAAGTTCGACTGTAATCCGAAGGATTCGGTCTACCTGCTCGGCGGCCGAGCGACTCGCAATCATTTGATCGCAACTCCAGTGATTCACGACGGCTTGGTCTACATCGCCGTGGGCGAAGACCCAGAACACGGCGAGGGAGTTGGCCACCTGTGGTGCATCGACCCGACTAAGCGTGGCGACGTCAGCACCGAACTGGTCTTCAACGCCAATGTCGACGAAGGCAAGACCCCCATTCCGCACAAACGGCTCAAAGCCTGCGAGACCGACAAGGGAGATTTCACTCGCCCCAACGAGAACTCGGCAGCGGTCTGGCACTATGTCGGCAATGACCCCAAACAGAAGAAGTTTGAACAGACGCTGCACCGGACTTGCGGTACCGTCTGCATCAAGAACGACCTGTTGTTCATCGCCGACTTCAGCGGACTGTTCCACTGCCTGGACCTGAAGTCCGGCAAGGCTCACTGGACGTACGATATGCTGGCCGCCTCGTGGGCCTCGCCACTGATCGTCGAGAACCACGTTTACATCGGCGACGAAGACGGCGACATCTCCATTTTCGGCCTTTCCGCCGACCCGCATATTGCCATGAAAGAGATCAAGAACAAGGAAGGCGAAACCGTCCTGAAAGATGGCAAGCCGGGACTGTTCCCGCTCAACGGCCGGCTCACGGAAGACGGCAACAACGTCGAGGTCACCAATATGGGCAGCGCGGTCTACACCACGCCCGTCGTCGCCAACAACACGCTGTTTATCGCCAACCGCAACCAACTCTTCTGCATCAAGCCGGGCACGAAGAGCAAAATCGAAAAGCCAATGCCGGTCTCGGTCGAGACTGACTAATCGCGGCCTCTCGTTCCCATGCTCCGCTTGGGAATGCAGCCGCCGAAGCTCTGCTTCGCGTCACTTGACTCCTCCAACGAACTTGTCACGAGCGTTCCTTACGGCAGCCCGACTGCATCGCGGCAGTTGGGCTGCCTTCTTTGTCCCCCTGACATTCTTCGCGCGCATCGTGTCGCGTCGCCGCGATGGGAGTTTCAATCGACATCCATGAGCCTGCAACCCTCCGACCTCATCGAAATCCGACGCTCCGCAGGCCGTGGCCGCGGGGTCTTCGCCACGAAGTTCATCCCGCAGGGAACGATCATTGAACGTGTCCCCGTGATCGTTTTTCCCGAGGCCGATTTGGAAACCGAAGAAGGTTTTTCTTCGCTGTACCACTACGTCTTCGATTGGGGCCAAGGGACGGTGGCGATCGCGCTGGGCTATGGTTCGGTCTACAACCATTCGTTCTCGCCGAACGCCCGCTACGACGACGTCGGCCAACGCTCGAAAGTTTTCACTGCCCTCCGCGATATCCAGCCGGGCCATGAAATCACCGTCAATTACAACGGCGAACCCAACAACTTCACTCCCATGGAATTCCAGGTCGTGTAGCTAAAGCTCGTCGTTTCGATTTTAGCCGGCTAGTTCCGTCGAACCCAACTTTCCCAGCGCCAGACGGAGATCAGGCTTTTCGAAATATTATTCGGGCGTCCTTCATTCGCTTGAATTCGGAGAAGGAAATGGGCACACCGACACAACTCAACCGTCGTGAGATGCTGATCGGCACGCTCGCCACGGTGGCCACTGCAACCGCTGTCGCGGCGCCTCAAAAACGGCTGATCATCGACACCCACTTGGAGGTCTGGACGCTCGACCCGAAGTTCCCCTTCAATCACCCGGAGCGCGGGCGGAATCTGACAGTGGAAATGGCAGCGCCGATCGAGAATCAGGTGGAACAGATGCGTGAATTCGGTCTCCGCTACGCGGTGCTGATCAATCCGCGCTACTTCGGCTGGGACAACTCGTATATCGCCCATTGCCTGAAGAGTTACCCGAAACTCTTTGTCGCGCATGGCCTGCTCGACCCGCAAGACCCAAAGGTTGCCGACAAACTCCGCTACTGGATGAAGGAGCACGGATTTCAGGGGATGCGTTTCAGTCCGATCTATCATCCGCAATCGACCTGGTTGAATTCCAAAGAGCATTACCCGCTGTGGCGTGAAGCGGAGAAGTTGGGCGCCGTGTTCAACTTCTACATCGCGCCCCATCAAATGCCGATGCTCGAGGACATGGCGGGCCGATTCACCGGCGTGAAAATCGTCGTAGACCATGCGGGTAAACCCGAATTGAAGTCCAAGGATTGCTGGCCGGAGTTTCGCAAGATGTTCCGTCTGAACCGGTTTCCACAGGTGTGGATCAGCAATTCCGAGCCCTACGAGATGTCGGAGCTCAAACGCTACCCATACGAGGACACGTGGCCGCTCTACAAGGCGATCTATGAGGAGTTCGGTGGCAAGCAACTGGTGTGGGGCACCGGTTATCCACGTCCCCGTTGGGAGTTGCCAATGGATAAAGAACTCGAGTTTGTGGACAAGTACTGCGACTTCTACAGTGACGCGGATCGCGAATTGATGCTGGGAAGAAACGCCTTGCGGATCTGGCATTTTCCGGCGCCGTCCTGACCGCTCTGTCCGTGAAGTCCGGTGAGCCGACGCCGTATCGGGTCGACAACCATCGTCGCATCAACCGTCAGTCGTTTACCGGCAGTTGTTTACCGGCAGTTGTGTCTTGTGCCACAAACACGGGTGCCAGTTTCAGCACGCCGTCGCGCGTCAAGCGCCGGGGTTCGGCGGCCGTCAGCGTTTGAGCGACGATGACCAGCAGGCCGCTGCTTGCGACGAACAGGATTCCGGTGCGGAATGAATTACAGCAGCTCATCGATCCCAAGCTACCTCCCCGTCTTCCTTCCTCCCACCGGTAGCGACTCCGGCCGAATGCCAAGCTGCGTGTTCGCGGCGATGGGGGCATCGCAGGATCGCAAGGTCGAATCTTGAGGACGATCAAGCGCCTCGCCAGCGAACTCGAACGTCGCTGTGACAAGACCTTGGATGTTCAGCCGAGATTCGTCGACGGCCGCGTGTCGACCATTCATCGGATCAACCAGACCAACGACATCGATGTCGGACGGCGTCAGCGTGCCAGAGCCTTGCCACTCCAGGGCTGACTCCCAATTCGACGGCAACCGGCGAGACATCCAGGCGATCAGCGCCGGTCGAGCGTTCGTCGCGCTGGAGCCACTTGCCGACCGAGCGACATCCAGCACGCATCCGTGAGCCGTAAGAGTCAGACGACTGAGCTGACTCCGTTCGCTGAGTGGCCACACGCGAATCAACGGACCGGTTTGACGGAGCGTGATTTGACGCAGTTCGCACTGCCAGTCGGAGACGCCGTTGTCTCGCAGTTGCACGACGTCGCCGGCTCCGGCTTTCAACACATTCTCGACGCTCAATTTTGCAGGCGGCAGGTGCAGATAAACGGCTGGCCCTTCGCCCGCGAAGACGGTGTCTCGCAAAGTCACTTCGCAATGATCGCTTGTGCGCATTTCTTGATGAGGCCGCCACGCGATCGCGGTCCCCTGGCGGACGCTGCCAGTATCCGCTGCCGACGCAGGCGGCGTCGGCCCCGAGTCATCTTGCTCGAACCGACAGCCCGTGACTTCTAAATGCTGGCAATCGGCGGCGAGCAGTGGCACCAATTTCTGACTTCCGTCCCCTGACCTCTGACCTCTGACCTCTGACCTCTGACCTCTGTCCCCTGACTGCCGAGCCCTGAGCAATCGCACGTGTCGCACGCGCACGTGCTCGGCCCATAGCCGCAGCGATCGCTCGGTCACGACGATCGTCGCAGGATGTTGCGCGTCGCCGATGATTTCCAGAACACCTCGCGCGGAAACATCCGATGCTGCGAAGCGGCCGTTCGCCGCCAGCGCGATCAATCCGGAAGCGTTGACTGGCGGCAGCGGAGTGACGGTGTCAGCCGATTCTTGAAGTGACATCGGTGATTCGCGATCTACTTCGCCATTCTGTGGACTCGGTCCAGCGTCTGGACCACGTAAACCATCGGTCGCTTTGTGATGGCGACTGCCGTCGACGGCCGCGTCCAACGATTTGCGAGGCCGCGCGAGGCTCGCGAGGTAATTGCGGACTCTCTGATCTGACAGAGCGAACGCACCCGCCGCCAAAGCGAACACGGCGGCGACCGTCACCGGCCAACGCGTCCGCGATCCAGATTTTTCTCGGCGCGGCACCGTTCGATCAAACGCGCCACGAAATCGCGCCAGCCGACGTCGCCCCGCGCGAGTCGCGACGCCAAAGTCTGCCGCGATTTGACGCAAAGAACTCGGTCGCTGAGCCGCATCCATCGCGGTCCAATGCCTCAGCGTTTCGGCCAACCAGTTGGGGACGTCAGGCACCCATTCACGGACGTCGCCAATCGGCTGCGTCTGATGAGCAGCCAGTTTCGCCAACGGGTCTCCCACCGTGAACGGCGGTCGCCCGGCCAGTAGATGCCATAACAAACAGCCAAGCGAATACAGATCGCTCGCAGGCGTCGGTGGCTGTCCTGTCGAAATGCGCTCCGGCGCAAGACCGTCATAGCGATCAGAACTAAGAATTGTGTGAAACGAAAACTCCGGCCGCAAATTGGGGACGAGGCTCGCGTCGACAAGCACCGCTTGACCCTTCGGCGTGATCCGCACGTTCGACAACAACACGTCACCGTGAACCAGTTCTCGCGCTTCGAGCGCGATAAGGGCGTCGAGCAGTTGACGTCCCAAGTCGATCACGATCGAAATCGGAAAACGGCCCCGGCGAATGAGCAGCTCGGCAAGATGCGGCCCGCGCACATGGCGGCAAATCGTCACCAATCGCCACTCGCCGGAAACCGGCCATTCGACGATTTGAGTTGCCTGCGGCAGCGCGACGGCGGGATGCGAGATGTCATTCGAGGTCGAGACGAGTTTCGCGAGTCGGTCACTCAGCGGCTTGATTTGTTCCGGCGCGATCGACGTCAGCTTTAGCACACAGGCATCGTTCGCGTCGCGGCGTCGAGCGAGAAACGTCTCGGCCTGCGCGGTGCCTCCCAGTCGTTCGAGCAACACGCATGGCCCGACCTGCAGCCGCTCGGCCTTGCCTGCCTCAATCTGCTGAGCTTGAAACGCCGTCAACCGCCGCGACTGCACGAGCGCGTCG
>CAYSHJ010000676.1:0-6270 GCA_964430385.1 uncultured Planctomycetaceae bacterium | reverse complement strand
CCGTGTGTGCGACGGCTACAAACGGACAATGATCTGGCAAGGCGATGTCTTTAAGAACCTCATACCGCGCGTCGCGCGCCGCCTCTTCGGTGCCGATGTCTCGATCCGCCGCCAGCTTCGCGACGTCAATCGCGATGATTTGATAGGGCACTGTCAATCGCTCGCACAAGTCGCGCACCCAAGCCTCATCTTGATCGGACTCGTCGCCCCGCAGTCGATGATTCACATGAACGGCCAGCGGTGACAGTTCGAGTTGTTCGCGCAGCAGACACACTCCTCGCAACAACGCCACGCTGTCGGCACCTCCGGAGATGGCCACGATCAGTTTTGATCGAACAATCTTGGCGCGAGCCAATTCGGCGGCGAGGCGATTGAGAAAACTGTGTTCGTCGTTCGTCGGCACGTGATCATCCTTCTTATTCTTGCCGCCAAACTTCCGCTTGGGAGCACACTCACCGAAACTTTGCTTCATGAAACGGAGCTTCGGGGAGGGCGTTCCCAAGCAGAGATTGGGAACGAGTGGCGCGTGGAGGCGCACAAGGCGGTTCAACTAACGACCGTGACTTCCTTCGCACGTTGGTTGACCGCCGCAAGTGGCTTGTTAGTATGACTTCGACATTTTCCGGACAACAGGTCCGGAGCCTTGTTGATTTCAACTCCGCGACCCACGGACTCATTCAGTCGGTGGGGCAGAGTGGCATGCGGTTCGACGCAAACGCGCGGAACCTGTGCTTTCACAACGGTTTTTCGCAGGTGTCATTGTGGAATTCACTGCTGGCGAGACGTTGCTGATGGTCGTGGCGTGGGTGCTCGGTGGGCTGTTCGGCGTGGGACTGCTGGTCCTGCCGATCGCCTTGTCTGCCTTCTCTGCGAACGAATGCATCATCTGGTCCGCCTCTTCGCCGCTGCTAGAAATGACAGACGCGCGCGGGCGACCGGGAGACCTTCTCCCGGCGCGATGCCCTGTCCGAACCGCAGCTTTCCGTGACCCCCGGGAGCCATCCGGTCTGTCCGCCTATTGGACAGTTCGAGACGCTCGGTATCGTAACCGTTCGTGATTCTGCCTCATCGAAAGTTGTCGTCGCTGCACTCGCAAGAGTTCAGATGGATCGGAACCTCGGAACCAATGCGGAATTCTTGTGAATTCCGCAATGTTCCAGTTCAAACTGACGGCCGTTGAATTTGTTCGTGGTCCGCGGGCCGAGAAGAAGGCTGCGTGGCCATGGATTATGCAGTTGTCGGTTTGGTGGCGCTGGTGCTCGGCACCGCAGTCGGGTTCTTCTTCGAGAAGCTCCGTCGCGGAGCGGCTTATCAGGATCGCGACGCGATTCTCAAGCAGGCTCAGACCGAGGTGGACAACCTTAAACGCTCGGAAGAACTCGCGGCCAAAGAGATCGTCCTCAAACGCCGCGAAGAACTGGAGCGGGAACTCAACAAGACTCGCAATGAGCTGCGTGATTTCGAGCGGCAGTTGGACAAACGCGAAAAATCGATCCAGGACCAACAGGACGACCTCGGCAAGAAAGAGCGGGTCACCCAGACGACGCAGACCAAGCTCACCGAGCGGCTGAAGGTGCTTGACGCCCGCGACAAGGAACTCGAACGTCTACTGCGCGAGGAACAGGATCAGCTCTACAAGATCAGCGGGTTGGATAAAGAGACCGCCAAGAACCTGTTACTTGACCGGTTGGACCGCGACCTCAAGAACGAAACCGGCACGCTGATCCTCAAGCATCAAGCCGAGCTGCGTGAGAAGTGCGAGCAGCAGGCGCGCGAGATCATCGGCATGGCCGTGCAACGCTGCGCGTCGGCCCACACGTCAGAGATGGCCGTTTCCACCGTCGATATCCCGAGCGACGAGATGAAAGGCCGCATCATCGGCCGCGAAGGCCGCAACATTCGCGCGTTCGAGAAAATCGCCGGCGTGGATGTCATCGTCGACGACACACCTGGTGTGGTCGTCGTCTCGGCGTTCGACAAGGTCCGTCGCGAGATCGCTCGGCTGTCGCTCGTCAAGCTGATTCAGGACGGCCGCATTCATCCCACGCGTATCGAGGAGATCGTCACTGAGACGCAGAAGGAAATGGACACCCACATCCGCCGCCTGGGCCAAGAGGCTTGTCAGGAAGCGGGCGTGCTCGGCCTAAACGAGAAGCTCGTGGACCTGATGGGCCGACTGCACTTCCGCACCAGCTACAGCCAAAACGTGCTGCGGCACTCGATCGAAGTCTCCGCACTCACGGGCATGATCGCCGAGCAATTCGGTCTTGATGGCACGCTCGCGCGGCGTTGCGGTTTTTTGCACGACATTGGCAAAGCGGCCGATCACGAGATGGAAGGCGGACATCCCGCCGTCGGCGCGGAACTGCTCAAACGATACGGCGAAGGCCCCGAAGTCGTTCATGCGGCGCTGGGCCATCACGATGACATCCGGCCGGAATACATTTACACGGTTTTAGTCGCGTCTGCCGACGCTGTCTCCGCGTCGCGGCCGGGAGCGCGCCGCGAAAGCCTCGACCGGTACATCAAGCGATTGGAAGAACTCGAAGCGGTGGCTTGCGGTTTTCCCGGCGTTGATCAAGCGTTCGCGGTTCAAGCCGGCCGTGAAGTTCGCATCATCGTCGACTCCAACCGAGTCAACGATCGCGAAGCCGCCAAGATGGCTCGCGACATCGCCACCGCCGTCGAACAAACACTGACCTATCCCGGAGAAATTCGTGTGACCGTGCTCCGCGAAACCAAGGCCGTCGAGATCGCGCGGTAGCGCCAGCCCTGCCTGCCGATGGTGCCAAGCCGGCTGTGCCAGTCCTACCGATTGTACTGGTTGCGTTTCGGCTGGAAACAACCTCTTCGCCGTACGAGTGCCGCTCGGCGTGACCTAGGCTTTGGCGATTCGTCAACGAACGCTTGACACTCCGCCCACGTCGCTTCTCGGGCACGTTCTTCGGCGATCAAAACGCTTTGTCGGCTCAGGAAAAGATCGCTCATGACGACACTTCCACATCACTTGGAGCATGACGCCTGTCTTTCCGCGCAGAGCTTGGAAGTCGCTCCACGCCAGCGCGAAATTTTGCAGACGCTGAACGAACTCTTCGATGGCCTTTGTTCCACGCCGCCAGCCGAAACCACTTTCGCGGATGTTTCGGTGGACTCCCAAGGATGCTCGCACGGCTCGAAGTCTCCGGCGGCATACTGACGTCGGTCCGATTCACGAGCGACGCTGAGCCATCCCGATGTGCTGTGAACCGTTGGTGTGTTTCACGCGGTTTTCCCGATTAAACACAGGGCTGTTCAGATGGCTTAACATTCGCCAACTCTTCCACGGCTTGCGGGAAGCCCGGTTCAGAATTCTTGATTCAAGGTTAAGCCGTTGAATCATTGGCACTTGAGCCACACGGCCTCTTGCTGAGCCGCTCAGCCGATTGAACACGGCATGCTGTCTGCACTTCCCGGAACCACTCTCTCACTTTCTCTTTCACACGGGGGGGACTCAGACATGCTGCGCGCATTCCGAACGTTGGTCGATGACGAAGCGGGCTTCATCATCTCGGCCGAACTGGCAACGGTCACGACGATTGCTGTCTTGGGAATGGTCGTGGGACTGACCGTGGTTCGCGATACCGTCACGAACGAACTCAACGACATCGCTGATGCCTTTGACGCCGTTTCGCAGACCTACCATGTGGATGGTCTGACGACAAACTGCAACAGATGGAACGACATTGCACATACTTTTGGCACCGTTTCGCAGACCTATCACGTGGTCGGTCGGACGAACAACGGCAACAACTGTAACGACTGTAACGACATTGCTCATACTTTTAGCACCGTTTCGCAGACCGATCATGTGGTCGGTCGGACGAACAACGGCAACAAGTGGCGTGCGTATGCCTCGATCAATGGCTTCGGCTTCAACGACGACGACGAGTGCGACATGAACGACCCGATTCATGGAGACGATGACTAATCCAGAACTCACGCCACGTCGCCAAACGTGTGCTGAGCCCCTTCGATGAGCATGCAGGATCCACCGCGATCGAGCAGACGCGCGGCTTCAGTCTCGCTGGCCAGTGGCGTCAGGAACAAGCTCTCGACAACGTCCGCCGACAAACGACTGAGCATATACACCGACGCCCAATCGGCGGCGGATGCCAGTCGACTGGCGGGAATCAAGTCGGGCGGGCTTTCGAGCCGCAGCGGCTTGAGCGCCTCGCGCGGCGATTCGCTTTGACGCAATAACTGAAATCCTTCGGTCGGCTCTTGAGCCAGAGTCGTCAGCAGCAGAATCGTGCCGCCGTTCTGTACGAGATTCCGCGCCGTCTGCAATGCGGCCCCAACGTGTTCCCAACTCGCTTCCTTGTTGTCGAAGTCAACCGCGGCGACGACCACCTCGCAACGTTGAGCCAGCTTAATCTGCCAATGCTGCTTCAACCACAACCGGGCTGCCGAGGTGACGGCGTCCAACGCTCCGCAGAGCACTCCGGCTGGCCGACCGCCGACGCCGGGCAAGACGTTGATTCCGTATTGCACTCCCAGCAACCAGGCGACTTCGTCTTGCAGTTGCCGCAGCGGACGTTCGTCTTCGGGTTGCAACTCGGCGTGATCCTGACCGCGAGCTTTCGACATGGAGCTGACGTTCGAAAGTCCGGGGAACAGCGCACTGCTCGCACTGCGAATACCGACCAGCGGATCGAACGCGATCGACCCGACCGGCAGCACGAAGTCCGCTTCGACGATCTCGCGAGCCAGATAAATCCGCTCGCCGACCGCCGAGTTGGCGAGGTACTCCTGGCGCGATTTCTCCGTCGCATCGTGGATCACCCAGCGAATCGCTTGACGCACCGCATCGGGCAACGCCGCTCGCGGGTCCGGCAACTGACCGACCATCCACGAAGCCGGTTGCAAGATCGTCACGTCTTGCGGTTGAATCGATCGCCGCTTGAACACGGACCACAAGCCCGCGATGATTTGATCGGCCGCCGGCGTGTGACGATCCAAAGCGATCACAATTCGGTCCCCGGGAACGACCGCCATTTCCAGCGGCGGGAAGTCGAGCGGTGACGCCAACTGCTCGTGCAAGAGGGCCGCGAAGTCCGCGACCGCTTCCGGCGGACGATGCCGCCGCGCGATCCGGCTGGAACTCAGATGAAACTGAAAACACTGGCCGTCGCCGTAACGAAGGCTCAGTGATTGCGAATGCCGAACGGGCATGTAAGAAATCCGAAACTCGAAATCCGAATGGCCAAGGAATCCACAAACTCGAAAAACCAAAACCTGCACAGAGCGGCCCATCGGACGATAGGCCCACCTTCCCGGCCGTGCAACACCGCCGACGTAGTTCCTTCGTGAGAGACTTTCTTCGCCGCGATTCGCAGGGTAAAGTCGCCGCCAATCACCATGTTCTGCCGCTTGAGTTTTGGCTTTTGGAAATTGTTTCGACATTCGGATTTCGAGTTTCGGATTTCACTTCGGCGAGGCGCGCATGAAACTCGGCTTGATCAATTCCGCTTGGGCGCAGTCCGGCCGCGAGACGGCCTGGGGTATTCACAAGACGAAGGAACTGGGCTTCGACACGATTGACATCTTCGCCGATCCGCTGGACATCGACGTTCGCGAGCGGCGACTGATCAAGCGGGAATGCGACAAGGCCGGACTGCCGATTGTGTCGATCTGTTGCGTCGCCGTCGGACTGATCGACTTCAACCCCAGCGTGCAGCGGTTTCATGTCGACCGCGTGAAGAAGTTCCTCGACCTGGCCTACGAGTACGAAGCCCAGAACGTCCTGCTGGTGCTGGGCGAGTACATCTGGAATCAGGAAGTCATCCCGCCCGCCGAGCAATGGGCGACCGGTGTCCGCACATGTCGCCAATTGGCCGAGTATGCCGAGTCGCTCGGCGTGAAGATTGCGCTCGAGCTGGAACCGTTCGCATTGTCGTTGCTCAACAATGTCGAACGCATGGAGCGGTTTATCGACGACGTCAATCATCCCGCCTTGCGAGCAAACATCGACGTTTCGCACCTGTGCCTCGCGAAGGTCGCCCCCGAGGAATTGCGCCGGCTCAAGGGTAAAGCCATTCACGTGCATATCTCGGACTGCGATGGCAAGGTCCACGGAGACCTGCCTCCCGGCCGCGGCGTCGTCGACTTCCTGCCATACTTGCGCGAGGTCAAAGCCCTCGGCATGGAAGGCACGATGTCCATCGAGCTGGAATATTCGCCCGACCCCGCCAAGATCGAAGACTGGGTCCGCGAAGCCTACTCCGCCACCGA
>CAYSHJ010000675.1:0-3357 GCA_964430385.1 uncultured Planctomycetaceae bacterium | reverse complement strand
ATTCGAGTAGGGCAGAATCCTGAACCACCGGGGCAAGCCCGGTGGGGCGGGATTTGGGGCTTCGGGACAAGCCCGGCGCGGAGAAGAGAGGTCATTGGCGCATCGCACCGAGGTCGTATTCTCCAACAGTGCCCAAGTAGCAGCTTCGCATCAGGACTGGTCGCATGTCGTAAACGAAGGCGATGTTGTTCATGTAGCTCAATCCAGTTGCCACGCCGGCTTGCAGTTGTCGAGGGTGTAAATTGGCTTTGGCCGTGTCATTTGTTCCCCCATCCCCCTTGCGGGGATGGTTCCAGGATTCTGCACTATTTCGATCTGCAGCAGTCTATCGACGCCGCTTGCATGAGGCAGTCCCGCGACGGATAGCGAGATCGCGATCGAGTAGTGCAGAATCCCGCGAGCCACCGGGGCAAGCCCGGTGGGGCAATGGGCGGCACAGATCGGCGTCCCTTGCCGGCCTCGCCGCTTCCGGCGACTCGCACGGATTGGCACGAAGATTCATGTTGTGTTGGTCTTCGGGGCGAAGCCTCTGCGCAGGGTGTTCTCCGTCACGCTGATGGGCACCACGAACTGCAACAGATAATCCGGGCCGCCGGCTTTGGTGCCGATGCCGCTCATTTTGAAACCGCCGAACGGTTGGCGGTTGACCAGCGCGCCGGTGATTGGGCGGTTGAGATACAGGTTGCCGACTTGCAGCTCGCGGCGCACGCGGGCCAAGTTGGCGGGGCTGCGACTGTACAGGCCGCCGGTCAGTGCGTAGTCGGTGTCGTTCGCGAGGCCGATCGCTTCGCCAAGGTCTTTGGCTTTCAGAACGCACAAGACGGGTCCGAAGATTTCTTCTTGAGCCAGTCGCGAACGCGGGTCGACATCCACGAACACGTGCGGAGCGACGAAGTGGCCTTGTTTCGCGAGCATGCTCACGTCGCCAGCGAACGCGACGCGGCAAGTTTGAATCGCTTGTTCAATGAACTCTTCAATTCGTTGCTTCGCGTCGGCGTCGATCACCGGGCCAACGAACGTGCCGGGGTCTTCGACAGAACCGACCTTCAAGCTCTTGACAGCTCCGACCAGTCGTTCGAGGAACAGGTCGTAAACGCCTTCGAGCACGATCGCTCGCGAGCAGGCCGAGCACTTTTGACCGGCGTAGCCGAAGGCCGACTGCACGACGCCCAGCACCGCCTCGTCGAGGTCGGCATCGTCGTCGACAATGATCGCGTTCTTACCCCCCATCTCGGCGATGACCTTCTTGACTCCGAATTGTCGTCCCTCAGCCGCAGCCGCTTGCCGATTGATTTCCAGGCCGACGGTTCGCGAACCCGTGAACGCGATGATGTCCACATCGGGGCTTTGCACGAGCAGCGGGCCGATCTCCTCGCCGACTCCCGGCAGAAAGTTCACGACGCCGTCGGGCAGACCGGACTCGATGAAGACATCCATCAGCTTGGCCGCGACGACGGAGGACTGCTCCGCCGGCTTCATGATCACCGTGTTGCCGGTCGCCAGCGCGGCGACGGTCATGCCGGTCAGGATCGCCAGCGGAAAGTTCCACGGTGCGATGACCGCGCACACGCCGCGCGGCCGGTAGAAGAAACTGTTGTCTTCGCCCGCCAGGTCGAACGAGCGCGGCTCGAACATCAGCAGCGATTGCTCGGCGTAGTAGCGGCAGAAGTCGATCGCTTCGGCCACGTCGGCATCAGCCTCTTCCCACGGCTTACCGACTTCGAAGACTTGCCACGCGGCGAGTTCCAGCCGTCGTTCGCTCAACTGCTTCGCGACCAGTTCAAGATGCTCGGCGCGGTACTTGGATTCGACGCGTGACCACTCGCGAAACGCGGTCTTCGCGGCGGCGATCGCGGCCGTAACATTCTCCGCTGATGCCGAGGCGATGTTTCCCACGATTTCGCTCTTCCGCGACGGATTGTGCGAGAGCAGCGAGTTTTTGGTCGCAATCGCTCGGCCTTTGATGATCAGCGGATGCTCTTCGCCCAATTGCTGACGGACACCTTCGAGAGCGTCCTCGAACGCCTTGCGATTCGCGGCTTGGCTGAAGTCGGTGGGAGGTTCATTGTGGAACATGATGGGATTTTCGATTTTCGATTTTTGATTTGCGATTGCAGAATCGCGACGCGAATCGTCGCATTCGGTTCGAGCCGCGTTGTCTTTGTCCCCTGACGTCTGGCTCCTGCCCCCTGTCTCCTGTCCGGTCGGCGGACGCATCAGCTCTTCCGGCGTCACGGTTTCCGTCAGGCTGTATCGCAGGAACGAATCGTTGCTCGTGTTCTCCAGCAAGCGACGCACGAGGTAGGCCATGCCGGGAATCAGTTCGCCGAACGGCGTGTAGATGCGAACGCGATGCCCCATTTCGGCGAAGAGCTGAGCTTGCTCGACCGCCATGCCGTAGAGCATCTGAATCTCGTAGGCACCGATCGGCACCTTGAGATGTCTGGCCCAGGCGATGCCATGAGCCAAGCTCCGCAAATTGTGGCTCGCCAGAGCCGGCCGCAGCCATTGATAGTTCTCGAACAGGAACCGTGACAGCCGCTCGAAATTCACGTCCGATTGCCACTTCGCCTGAAAGACCGGCACCGGCCAACCCTTGAGTCCCGCCGACACCGTCTCGTAATCCCAGTACGCCCCTTTAACGAGCCGCACCCAGATCGGCGTGCCACGCTGCTTGGTCCAGTCGAGCAGCCGTTGCAGGTCGCGTTCGCAATCGGACAAGTACGCTTGGCAGACGATGCCGACGTCAGACATGTCGCGGAATTCGTCCTCCATCAAAACCTGTTGAAAGATGTCGAGCGTCAGATCTTTGAACGCATACTGTTCCATGTCGACGTGGACGTAGGCCCCGTGCTCGCGAGCGACTCGCAGGATCGGCCGCAGCCGCGACAACACTTCGTCGGTCGTGCCGCGCGCGTCCACCGGCCGGAATTGGCTGCACAACGCCGACAGCTTCAGCGACAGGTTGACTCGCGGCATGGGGCCGAGGTGATCGCTGTCGAGCTGACAATCTTCCGGCCAGGCGTTGATCTGCGGGGCCAGACCGCGGATGAGGTTCAGGTACTGTTGTTGATAGGCGTCCGATTCGGCGTCGGAGATGGTCGCCTCGCCCAGCAAATCCAGCGTGAACGCGCAGCCCTGTTTTCGCAGCTTGCCGACAGCGGTGAGCACTTCATCGACCGTCGTGCCGGCGATGAACCGCTGCGCCATGCGTGTGGCGTTCGATCGCGCGTTGATGGCCAAGGCTCGGCCGAGCACCGTGTTTGGTTCGGCCCAATCGAGCACCAGCCGCGCGGCTCCGGGCAGGCGAGCGCTGACCTCTTCGAAATACTCCCGCAAATGCTGAGCGACTGCATC
>CAYSHJ010000674.1:0-6081 GCA_964430385.1 uncultured Planctomycetaceae bacterium | reverse complement strand
CTGCCGGTCAACCCGCCGTCGTTCACCGAGAACGTGACCGTCCGGTTCGCCGAGCTGGGATTCTCGCTCGTGTTGACGTACGTGACCGACCGCAGCGCCGTCTGGTAGGTGGCCACGCTGGAGATTCCAGAGAGGGCCAGCACTCCCGTTGTCGCGTTGTACGCTCCCGAAATCCCGTTCTGATTCGCGAATCCCAACACATCCTGCCCCAACTGGCACCCGCCTGTGATCGATACCGTCGCCTCCCCGTAGTTGCTGCTGTCCGCGTCCAACGTCGTCAGACCGGGATCGATCGCCGTCGCCGGGTTGTTCTCCGTGTAGGAGAGCGCGCTGGAAGTCGTCGTGATCGTCGGTGGACTATTGATTGGTCCACCGGTCGCGTACGTGAACGTCAGTTTCGGCCGGTTAGTGGCAGTGGTCGCTTCGCTGGAGTCAAAGCTGACACCGTCGCTGGTCGTACTCGCATAGTCCTGAATCGTGATGCCGTGGTTGGTCGACGGTGTGTCGATCCATTTCTGCACCATCGAAATCCCGTCCGAATTTAGATTGATCGTCACAAAGCCCGTGGTCGGCGGAGCGAAGGATGCCAGAACGGCTGCGGCACGATCGACGCCAATCTGTTGTGCTCCCGCTGCTCCCCACCCGGCTCCAGCGGCGTACTGGTTCCAGGTGGCGCCTCCTTCCGTCCAGCTCCGCAAGAGTTCGTAAAGCTGATAGGTTCCGGTGGTGCTGTTCGTAACCAGCAATATGATCGAGGCCGATTGGACGCTGCTGCCAATTGGAATTGAGGGCAATTCCCAACGCAGGAGCGATCCCCTCTGCGGGTTGTCTTTAGCTTCAACTGTCGCAGCCGACGAACCCGACGTCGACGTCGGAAAATCGGCTTTGATCGTGGTATCGAACGTCTCGGCGTAGCCGTTGACCCCGTCCTGCAAGGAGACGGTCGTCGTCGTGCTTCCACCAGAATTGATGGCGATGGTGACCGTCGCGATGTTGCTCTGGTTCGTCCCGTCCGAGGCGCGGTACGTAAAGCTGTCGCTGGTCGCACTGTCGTTATTGTGGGTGTACGTGAACGTCCCGTTAGAATTTAGCGTCAGCGTCCCATGTGTTGGGTTTGTCACTTTCGTGGCCGTCAGCGAGTTGTGCTCCGGGTCCGTGTCGTTGATCAGCACGCTGTCGTCATTCGTTCCTCCCACAGTGCCGGTTGTGTCGTTGCCGTTCAGCGTCGCTCCCCGAGCCACCGAGTACGCGTTGCTATTGGCCGTGGGAGCCTCGTTGACGTTTGTGACGTTGATCGTGAAGTTCTTGGAGAAACTCAACCCGGTCGAGTCGGTGCTGAGGACCGTGACCGAGTGGCTGGTGTTCGTCTCGAAGTCGAGCAGGCTGCCGTTGGCGACAACCAGTTGATTGCCGGAGATGCCGAAACGCCCGCCCGCGTTGTTCGTCAGCGTGTAGCTGTGCGTGTCACCCGCGTCAGGATCGGTCGTGGTGAGCGTGCCGACGACCGTATTGTTGGCGGCGTTCTCCGCAACGGTATTAGCCGACAGGGCCACGTTCGTGGGTGGGGAGCCGGTGTTTGGAGACGTGATGGAGAACGAATCGACCGTGGCCCCGGTGCTCGCCCGAATCTGGGACACCGTGAGTTTCGTGGCGGTGACGTCGATCTTTAAGAAGCCATTTGAGCTACTGGTGCTCTCGCCGCCCACGCCGCAGATCACTTCAATGAGTTGGTTGCCCTCGGAGAATTGAGACCCGCTGCTGCTGCGGCTGTAGCTGTGAATGTGTCCGGCCAGAAGCACGTCGACACCCGCGGCGCGGAGTTGATTAGCGAACGCATCGGTGGTAGACATCGGGTGATGATAAAAGATGACTTTCCATTTAGCCGTGCTGGCCTGCATGTCGGCCAGCATCCAGTTGGCCTCCGCGGTGCTGATTCCGTTGTTACTGTCATACGTCAAAAAGTGGGCATTGCCGAAATCGAACGAATAGTTGTTCTCCGCTGGCGCGCTGCCCGGACCATTCACGGAACTGGTGACTCCGGCAACAGGAATCGGCACCGCGTAATTGTCGCGTGACGGCTGGCCGGCGGCTGTCAAGATATCGTGGTTCCCGAGCCCGTAGTATTCCACGCGGCGCGCGTTGTACTGTGTCGTCGGGGCGTTGATGGTCGGATCGAAACGATTATCAAAATCCGCGTGCGACCCGGAATCGTAGGCATTGTCGCCCATCAGCACGGAGAACGACGAAGTGATCGTGTTGATGCGGTTCTGCACGTTGATGAATCCCGTCGGCGGCGTGCCCTTCGCTGAGTCGCCATAGGCGACGAACGTAAACGGTTTGCTCGACCCCTTGGGAAGCCGCGTGTGGAATGTGGCTTGATAGTCCTTCACGACCGAGCCGTCGCGCATGTGCCGCACGCGGTACTCGTAGTCAGCGTCATAGTCGAGGCCGGTGACATCCGCGAAGCGGTTGACGCGGTTCGAAACCCCTGTATTGATGGTGCTGCTCGGGCCGGCATTGATCCAAGTCGCTGCGCCCGCGCGCCGGTACTCCACCACGAAACTGTCGTTCCCGCTGCCGCTGGCTGGCATCGTTTGCCAAATGATCTGAACCCGGTCCGTTGCGCTACCGGCGAAACCGGCCAGCGGCGCGTTGCCAAGCTGAAGATAAGGAGTGTGGTTGATCAAGAACCTACTCAGAAGACAGCGGTCTTCCAGCGCCTCGATATTGAGCCAGCGACGAGTCGCTGCACGTCGGCGCGCTCGAGGATGGGATTGAGCGACCGGCGTCCACTTAGAGAGTGAGTCGCGAACACCAGCGAAGAGACGATTCAGCATTTTTTGATCTCAGCGCTGAATGTCGCACCGTGAAATTGAGGGCTGAAGTGCAAGCGAATGCGGGAATTACATTTTCCTTCGCTTACATTTCATGCTGCAATTTGACACTCTGTCTGGCTGCGACGGGAATGACTACACAATTTGGGTTAAAATGTGGCTCGTGCATCGTGCCTGGAAAGGACATTCCTTGTCGCGCAAGGCACGAGCATGCCGGTGTACCCCCGACATGTGCTCGGCCTGAAAGTCTAACTATTCGATCTTATTTACCAAAAATACGTATTCAGTTCGCAAAATTTGGGAATAGGTAACTTACTGAGGATCTTTTGTCAATTCAGATCGAATGAGTATTTTAGTAAATTTAAAATGACAATTTATGGCGTGTTGTTTTGGGTAGAAATTATGCGTTTTGGTAGTCACGTTTGGGTATGATTGAAGAGTAAAATGAATTAAATGAATAGAAAATACAGATAAAAATGAATGCATTGAATGATATGTGTAGATAGTATGAGTTGAAATATTGGAGATTTATGTGATTGAAAAAGTGGAGAAACGGCAAGATGTCAGACCTACCACGGCGAGACGATCAAGCCGATTCCCGACGACAAACCGTGGATGGATCGGACCGATGGTGACGAAATTCTCGCAGAAGTCCTCACAGGTCAATACGTTTGATTTGCGCTGGCGGTCTCGTCCGCATCCTGGTTCACACATCGTTTGACGAGCGTCACCTGATTGCCGGCGGCGTTATAGCTGACCTCGTCCATGATTGATCGCATGAGCATGATGCCGCGGCCGTAGCCCTGTTCGGTCTCCGAGAGGCCCGTGACTTGCGGCAGTTGCGTGGCGTTGAAACCGGGGCCTTCGTCGCGAATCACAAATAGGGCATCCGATCGAGTGATCCGGGCGCGAACATGAATCCGTCGATCGCGGTAGGGCTGTTCGAGGTAGCGTAGCTGAGCGAGTTCCTCGCAGCGCTTTCGATCGCGGTTGCCGCCGTCCGCGAAGAGTTCCAGATTGCCGTGGTAATAGGCGTTGGCCAAAGCTTCTTCCAGCGCGATGCCGACACGAAGACGTTCGGTTTCGTCGCCCAGCGGCAGGCAACGGAGCATGTTCAGCAGGTGGCTCAGCAGCATCTGCAACACTTCGGGATCGTTATGCACGACAAACGTGATGTCGCTCTCGGTGACGTGGTGCATCAACACCGAACGGTTGCGCTCCTCGTGAGACGTGGACAGCACACGTTCGACGGTGCGGACGAGGTCGTCCGCCAAGCGGCGTTTCGGAACATAGCTCGCCGCGCCGTGTTGCAAGGCCTTCGCGGCGATCTCCTCACTGCCCTGGGCTGTCATCAGGATCACTGGGATATCGGGGAAATGCTCTTTGATGGCGGTCACCAGTTCCAGGCCGTTCATCTCTGGCATGTGCAGGTCGGTCAGCACGATGTCCGGATGATGCGTCTCGATCAGCAACAGCGCCTGACGGCCGTCGGCAGCTTCCAGAATCGTGCTCTCGATCCGTTTCGAGATCAGTCCGGACACGAGAGCCCGATCGGCCAACGCATCGTCAACCACAAGCACTTTGATCACGATCGACTCCTTGGTGGCCGGCACGGCCGCGGACGAAGTTGTGACTGGTCATTCAATCCAACGTATATCTCTGACGGCGGTCTGGATCGTCCCCGTCTCGCCAGCGGGTAGTCAGGCGGCCGTCACTGAAATGTTTGGTCAGGCCCGCTTTCTCCAGCAGACTTTGGGCAAACGGATTCTCTCGTTCTTCCGGCGGCGGATGCTCGCCGCTGAGGGTGTATTGCACTGTGAAGCGATGCTTGGCCAACGCCAGCACGCATTCCGGCAACAGGCATTTCTTCTGGCAGCGATTTCCATTCACCCATGTGCCATTGCTGCTGTTCAGATCCAGAACGAACCAGTAGCCGTCTTGCCACGTCAGTTTGCAGTGCGTTCCCGAAACGTCGGGAAAACGCAGACTGACGTCGCAGTCGCGGTTTCGTCCCACGATCAATTCGGGATGTATCAGCGTGATCGGATCGCCGCCTCCGCAAGGAATCAGTTTTCCCAAGACCGCCGTGTCCGTTGGGCGCCGGGAGGGAGACGGGGCCGATGGCTTGATTGGCGACGAAGGTGCCGGCATTGAGCTGGCAACCACGTTTGATATGTCGCCGCCGGTGAGCAAGTCAAAGGCCAGCGACTCGCTGACGTCGTTCACGGCGGAGGGACGTGACGATTTCTCGGCGGACTGATACACGACGACGAAGCGTTGTCGGCCGATCGAGAGAACTTCGTTCGGGGCCACGCGCTGCTTTTCGCGACGGACGCCATTTACCGTCGTTCCGTTCTTGCTGTCGAGATCACGCACCCACCAGAAACCTTGCTGGAACTGAAGTTCACAATGACGCCCGGAGACCGACTGGCAAGCGATCGTGAGGTCACAATCCGGGCTGCGGCCGACGACCAGCGTCGCCTTCACCAGCGGAATCGGAGCACCCCCGCCACACGGGACAAGTTTGCCGAGCATGTCACCGAACTCCTGCGATCATTCTGCTCCCGGAACCACACTCGTCGGTTAGAGTCTTGAGTTGTCAGTGATGCGTGCTGAACGTGCAACGCTGGTTTGATTTCAAATCTCAAATTTCAAATCTCAAATTTCAAATCGCGAAGCGAGACCGCGCACGTATCTCGGCCAATTTGACTTTTGCAATTTGCAATTCCCAATTTGCAATGGTTGCGGCTCAGCCCCTTCAGGCTTTTCCAACTGACTTACGCGGATCGATACGGCCATCGAGGAAGGCCGTCAACGTGTCCGTCACTTGGCGGAGTTGCTGCTGTAGCGCCTGCCAACAATCGGCGGCGGCCGAGAGGTCCGCTGTCCGCCCCATCGTTTCCAGTCGTTCGCCCAGATCGCGGCCGGACACGGCGCCGAAAGTGCTCAGCACTCCTCGGAATAAATGCCCGAGTCGATGAACCGTAGCGGCATCGCCACTCGCGACGGCGGCGGCCAATTCGGCCTGTTTGTCGCTCGCCTCGTCCAACAGCGCTTGAGCGACAGCCCGCAATAATTCGACGTCGCCATCCACGGACCTGAGCGCTGTCGACCAGTCGATCACTCCTGGCGCCGCGCTGGCGATTTCCTCGCACCTAACCGACTCCGACTCCGGCGTGAACAAGCTGGCCAAGACTTCTTCCAGTTCGCGGTTGCGGATCGGTTTCGAGAGATAGTCGTTCATGCC
>CAYSHJ010000673.1:0-4069 GCA_964430385.1 uncultured Planctomycetaceae bacterium | reverse complement strand
TCGATGTCAGCGATGAGCAACTTGCGCGCGAGCTGTTGTGGGCGCCGGCCTCGCCAGAACAAGTTCCTCTCGCGTTGCGTGGTGTCACGCTGGAACGGCTGAAGCGCGAAGGGGCCATCCAGCTCAACAAGAGTGGCGTTGCGCCGTTTGCAAATGGGGCATTTCCGACGCCCAGTGGCAAGTGCGAGCTGTATTGCGAACGCCTCGCCGAGTTAGGCCACGATCCGTTGCCGACGTACATTCCGCCGGCGGAGAGTCGGGACTCGAATCCCGCTCTGGCGGCGAGGTATCCGCTGCAATTGCTGACGCCTCCGTCGCCACACTTTTTGAATTCGACGTTCGTCGAAGTCGACTCGCTGCGACGATCGGCCATCGAGCCGCAGTTGGAAATCAGTCGCGCTGACGCGCTGGCTCGCGGGATTCAAGACGGCAACAGCGTGAAAGTCTTCAACGATCGCGGTTCGTTTCTCGCCAAGGCTGTTGTCGGCGACAGTGTCCGCGCGGGAGTCGTTCTCTCGCCGAGCATCTGGTGGAACAAACACAGCCCCGGCGGCAGAAACTCGAACAGCACAACGCCGACTCGACTCACCGACCTCGGCGGTGGCGCGACGTTCTTCGATAACTTGGTCGAGGTCTGCAAGCTGTAGTTTAGGAGATGTCATGAATGCAACCGACGATGGAACGCCTCGTTTTGGCTCCGACGATCTCCGCTTACCAGACGAATTGCGCGGCCCGCTGCTCAAGCACCTGGCCGACTTGCGTGAGCGCTACTTGCAGCGTGACTGGACATG
Organism: uncultured Planctomycetaceae bacterium; assembly: GCA_964430385.1. Lineage (GTDB taxonomy): Bacteria > Planctomycetota > Planctomycetia > Planctomycetales > Planctomycetaceae > CAYSHJ01. Next base: position 3,278 of record CAYSHJ010000673.1, on the reverse strand, counting down.
ACTTGAAGCTCAAGTTCCATTTGCCCGCGGATGCTGCGGAGTTGTTCTCGCTGGATCCTCGGCTGGAACGCCGACCGACCGAGAAGGTCGTCCGCAAGCGATACGCCTCGGCGTTCAAGGGCACGAACTTGCACGAGATGCTCACGGCGCTGGGTGTGGACACGCTGATTGTCACCGGCATCAGCACGAGCCACTGTCAACGGACAACGGATCAGGGACAACTCACTGCAACCGGTTCAAGAGGGCCTGTTCCAAGTCCGTGTCGCGGCCGAGTGGAATCCAGCCGGAGGGACTTGTCTGCCCGACAACGACCGACAGATTGCGATCCAGTGGAGTGTTCTTGCGGAACGTAGCGGCTCCGGCCGTGTTCTCGGCCACACCGTTGAGATCTTCAAGTTCCTTGAACGCTTCCACGCCGACGAGGTAGCCGCCTTCAACCGGAGTCAGATCGACGCGAACTTTTCGGCGGATCGACTGCAAACTGCTTTCAAACCGATTCGCGACGCCGATCGAGTCTCCATGCCACGGTTCCAGCACGCCCGATCCGACTCGGTAGTCAGTTTCGATAACGCCATCGAGCCGATTCTCGCGAGAGATTGGGAAGTGATGCGCGTGCAAAACGTCAGCCGCTCGTTCCCACGCTGCATGCTGATCGTGAGCCGGCATGAAGACCGGGTTTGACACAATCATCGGCTGCGGTCCGACGCATCCGGCCAGAATCAGGAGGCAGGTGACAGGTGACAGGTGACAGTGAAGGCAACGAGTCAGCATTGCAGACGTTTCTTGCAAATCGATGGCTTCGGAACCCGCCCCCGACGGCGGGCGGGAATGTCGCACTTGTCCGCGATTGCGTAAAGCCCGAGTTCGGATGGGAATGACAAGCGGCAACGGCTAGCATCCGTGTGCGAAAGCCATCGTCGCGACCCGCCCCAGGCTCGCGCTTCCTTCATCCGGCCATCCGCCTTCCGTACAATTCGCCGTCATGAGCACACACGCCCAACACCAGCTTCGGGCCGGCATGGCCGGCATGGGGATGATCTTTGACGAGACGTACCGCCCGTTCTTGGAGCGGACTCACGCCGTCGGCCTGTACGACCGCCGCTTTGGCGACGTCGATGTGCCCCTGACCGCGGTCGCGTCTCGAACCGGCAGCCGAGCGGACAAATATCGAGCGGAAGCCGGTCACCAAATCGGCAACTTCGCCAGCTTCTCCGGTGCCGATGCGGTGACGCAGATGCTCAAGTGTGGTGTCAACTTCGTCTGCGTGGCGACTCCCGACGATCGGCACTTTGAAGGCTCGAAGCAAGTCCTCGACGCGGGAGTGCATCTGTTGGTCGAGAAGCCGTCGGTGTTGCGACTGCAAGAGCTCGACGAGCTGGTCGAAATCGCCCGGCGGAAAGATGTGCTGGCGAAGGTCGTCTATCACAAGCTGCTCGATCCGGATCACAAGCGGATGCGAACGCTCGTGGCGGACGGCGTGCTGAAACATGTCAACAACGGGTACTGCTCGCTGCTGGAGCCGAAGCAGATTTCGGGAGCACAGTTTTCGGAATGGATCACCGGTCGCAATCCCGGCACCTACGTGGCCGTGCATTACATCAAGCTGATCGACTTCAGCTTCGGTGGCCGGCTCAAGACCGTAACCGCGACGGGGCAGCGCGGTCTCGTCGGCCCCAAGGACGGCTCGACGTGGGACAGCGTGCAGATGCGGATGGTTTATGAGTACTCCGACGGTCGCGAGGCGGCGTTCGACATTCACACCTCATGGGTGACGCCCGACAACTTTCCGGGCTATGTCGAGCAAGAAGTGCAGTTCCGTTTCGACAACGGCATCTGGAACGGCCACTCGCGCAAACGCGGTGTCGAGCTGACTGTCGAAGGCCGCACGCCGGTTGAACTCAAGACGACGATCAACAATCACTACAACGGTAAATTCCTAGAACCGTGGGGCGAGCGATCACAGCGCGGCTACGGCGTCGAAGTCATCGAATGCTTCGCACGCGAGCTGGCTTACGTTGAATACGGCGGCGACGCATCAGGACGAGCGACGCGGCTCGAAGAGATTCGCCAGTTGTCGTACAACGATCTCGCGGCGGATCGTCAGACAGTCGCCGCCGTGCAAGCTCTCGAAGCGATTCTCGCTCACGCCGCGAACGGAGAACCGGACTGCGTTGTCCGAGTCGATGGCCCTCACGGTGGTTTGGTGTTGTATCGGCCGGGATCGAACGAACCGGAAGTTCTCTATGGTCCGAGGGTGTGAGCGAGAGAAGCCCGGCGCTTTGGCGGAATGCCTGATGCTTGTTTCGACGAAGATCGTGCTCGATACGGAGTTGAGCTTCCAACGATTTTCACGTCTTGCGACGTATTCTGTCGGCCGCCTACAAAGACTTGGTGAAATGAGGTCTGGATGTCTCTCGCCATCGAGAACCTGAAGAAAAGCTACCGTGAGCCGGCAGGCGGCCGGATTCCGGTGCTGAATATCCCGCGATTCGAACTGCGAAAGGCGGAGCAAGTCGCTCTCGTCGGTTCCAGCGGTGGCGGCAAGACGACGTTGCTCAATGTGATTGCCGGCATCACCGCGCCCGACAGCGGCCGAGTCGTGATCGATGGCACCGACGTGACGGCTCTGAACGAACCGAGTCGCGATCGCTTTCGAGCCATCAGGATCGGCATCGTGTTTCAGACGTTCCATCTGTTGCCCGCGTTCACCGCGTTGGAGAACGTCTTACTCGGCATGAGCTTCTCCGGTCGCGGTGTGGATCGTGGCCATGCGATCGAACTGCTCAATCGAGTCGGTCTCGGTCATCGACTGCATCACCGACCGTCTCAGTTATCCGTGGGCGAACAGCAGCGAGTCTCGGTGGCACGCGCGTTGGCGAACCGCCCGTCGTTGCTGCTGGCCGACGAGCCAACCGCCAGCGTCGACGTCGCCAACCAAGAGACGATCTTGCAGCTCATCCGCGACACTTGCCAAGAGAATCAAGTGTCGCTGCTGCTGGTCACTCATTCGCCCGACATCGCGTCGCGGTTCGCCCGCGTGGAAAAACTCAGTGACTTCAATCGTCCGTCAGCAGCGTGAATCTCAGATCTCAGATCTCAGATCTCAGATCTCAGATCTCAGATCTCAGATTTGAGATTTGAGATTTGAGATTTGAGATTTGAGATTTCAAATTTCAAATTTCAAATTTCGGATTTCAAATTTCGGATTTCAAATTTCGGATTTCAAATTTCGGATTTCAAATTTCGGATTTCAAATTTCGGATTTCAAATTTCGGATT
>CAYSHJ010000672.1:0-11372 GCA_964430385.1 uncultured Planctomycetaceae bacterium | reverse complement strand
TGGCGTTCAGTCCCCGCGGCTGGGCAACCGGTCATCTTAAAGACGGTCGTCAATGACACTGCTGCTGCGGAAAACGTCTCGGTGACCTCCCAACTCCCCGAGAGCACTGTGGCCGTTGGTCAACTGGCGGCACGAGCCATCGGCGTGCGGCTGGCCGGTGTCGACATCGTGACTCGCGATTTCCGGGCGGATCTTGCCAGTTCCGGCGGAGTCGTTCTCGAAATCAACACGACGCCGGGACTGTATATCCATTATTACTGCCAGCAAGCGGAACCAAGCGACGTCGCCGTGCCGATCCTGGAAGCGTGCCTGGAACTGTCGCGCCAGAATGCTGTGCGTCAGCAAGAAGCGGGCGATTTAGCGCTAATAACTAAGGGGAAGTAAATGTTACCGACTTGCGAAGCATCATCGACTCTCGCTCTCGAAGCATCATCGACTCTCGCTCTCGAAGCATCACCGACGTCTCGGGCTTTCCCGTCGCGCACGTCTGACCACGAGTCGTTACCACCGGTCATCGTTTTCGGTGGTAACGACAACGCCTTGTCGATCGTGCGCAGTCTCGGTGCCCGCTCGATTCCCGTCTATGTGTTGAACGAGCAGCGAGCCGACGTGCAATACAGTCGCTACGCGCGGCGGCTGTCACTCGACCGCGACCTTCCGTTTCCAGAGGCGGCCGCCAAGTTCCTCACGAGCAGTGAATCCAGCTTCCTGGAAGGTGCGGTACTCCTGGCCTGCAGCGATGAAGCGCTCGAAATCCTTGCACAGCACCACGGCACGCTGGCGCGCAAGTTCCGCCTAGATCTCTCGAATCCGGTCGCCCAAACAATGATGCTTGACAAACTGGCGACCTACCAAGCGGCCCGCGACGCCCAGGTTCCCACACCGCGATTCTGGCAGATCGAATCCCCCGCAGACATGCATGAGTACCGGGACGAGTTCGTTTATCCGCTGATCGTCAAGCCCAAGTTGTCTCATCTTTTTCAACGTAAATTCCACAGCAAGTTCATCGTCGCCGAGAATTTCGGACAACTGCTCGACGCATACCAGGTGGCCGCGGACGAGAACATCGAAGTAATGCTTGTCGAGAAAATCCCCGGGCCGGACAGCTCCCTGTGCAGCTATTACACCTATCTGGATGAACAAGGCCGCGCGCTGTTCGACTTCACCAAGCGGATCATCCGCCGCTTTCCAACCAACATGGGCCTGGCCACCTACCATGTGACCGACCACGTTGAAGGTGTTAAGGAGCCGGCGCTGCGGCTGTTCCGCCAAGCCGGGCTGCGCGGGCTGGCGAACGCCGAGTTCAAATACGACGCGCGAGACGCGACGCTCAAACTGATCGAATGCAACGCCCGCTTTACCGCAGCCAATGGGCTGATCGTGAAGGCCGGGCTCGACCTCGGCAGCTTGGTTTACAATCGACTGGTCGGCCTGCCACCGCCGCCACTGGAGCAGTATCGCGACGGGCTAACGATGTGGGATCCCCTGCGTGACTTTCGGGCCTACCGCGAACTGAGCCGCCGTGGCGAGTTGACGTTTTTCGGCTGGCTGCACAGCGTGCTGCGCCCGCAAATGGTTCCGGCCTTCATGTGGTCGGACCCACGACCGGGAGTGGTTCGCCTGTTGCGCCGCATGTCCAAGCGGGTGTGAGATGCTGCGGCACCGCCGGATCGGTCAGCTTTGGACCATCGATCCGAACAATCGCCGGCCGCTCGGCCATTGCCCTAGCGCAGATGATCTGCGAGGAAGGTTTCCAGATCGTCTTCACGACCGTTCATAGAGTATTGAGAAAGAGCGTAGTTACAGAGAGATTCATTCCTCATGTTTTGTGACGAGCAACAAAAAGATCCTCATGATGTACTACCTTTGGAGAAAAATGATTCGCGGCAGAATTAATCTCAGGCGATGTCGTTGGTGTCGGCGGAGAAGACTCGGCACCGGTTTTGAATCCCTGGAAAACCGGAGACTGCTTACGACGCTCACGGTCACAACGCTTAACGACGTGGTCAGTAGTCATGACGGGGCGATCAGTCTTCGGGAAGCCGTCAATACGGCCAACACGAACGGCGAAACGCGGAATACCATCGAGTTCGCAGCGGTACTGAATGGCGGCCAGCTTCAGCTAACGGGCGGCCAGTTGACACTCTCCAAGAATCTCATCATTCAGACCTTGGCGAGCGGCGTCGTCACGATCGACGCGGGCCGCCTCTCGCGCATTTTCTCCGTAAACTCGTCTGTCCAACTTGCAATCGACGGGCTAGCCCTACAGAACGCTCGCTCCACCACTTCTGGCGGGGCAATTCTCGTGAAAAGTGCTGGCACGCTCACGCTCGAGAATTGCGTCCTTCAGAATAACGTTTCCCTGAACCACGGAGGTGCGATTTTTGGCGAGGGGAGCACGACGCTCACCGTCGCCGGCACTGGCTTCGTTGCCAACTCCGCGACTGCAAGTGGCGGCGCCATCCGCGTGGAACCGAGCGCTACGGTCGCGATCGATTATTGCTCTTTCACCAATAATTTGGCGGACAGTGATCGTCTGAACGGCGGCGATGGCGGAGCCATCTACAATCGCGGCCTGGTGACGATTTCCGACGGCCGCTTTGTCACAAACCACGCCAAGAACGGTGGAGCCATCTACGGCGCCTCCGGCAGTGTGACCACGCTGACGAATAGCGAGTTCGACGGCAATGACGCCGTCGCGACCGGCGGCGCGGTGGTGAGTTATTCGGCAACGCTGGGCATTACCGGCGGACAGATGGTGAACAATGTGGCCACGTCGAATGGCGGTGCCATGTACCTCAATTCAGGTACCGCGACGCTCAATGATGTCGACTTTTCGAGCAACGGGGCCAGCGGTCACGGCGGCGTGGTCTACCAATCCGGTGGCACGCTGCTCGTCACGAATTCCCAGATGTTCGACAATCACTCGGAGAAACGCGGCGGTGCCCTTTATGCGGCCTCGGCCCAGCAGTTGAGGATCGAGGGGTCAGTACTTCAGGACAATTCGGCCGGCCAGGAGGGTGGGGCCCTGCATATGAGCGGCGGGAGTGTGCAGATCGTCACCTCGACCTTCGACGGCAACGACTCGTCACTGGGTGGTGGGGCGATTTGGACGACCGGCGGGAACATGACCGTCGATCAGTCGGTGCTGAGCGACAATTCGGCAGCGGGCGACGGTGGAGCCATTCGCGCCTCGGGCACCATCCTGTCGATCACCAACAGCCAACTCCTCGACAACCGAGCGGCGACGCAGGCGAGCGGAAGCGGCGGTCGAGGCGGCGCTCTTTTCCTGTACAACGTCAGCGCGACCATTGGAAACGCGCTCTTTGCGGCAAACCAGTCAGGCTCCGGCCCGGACGCCGACGGCGGGGCGATCTTCGCCGATGACAAACTCGGCGTGTTGAACATTAGCTCAACCATATTCGACGGAAACGTCTCTGGCGACGATGGCGGCGCCTTGTATGTGTCTCAAAATACGGTGTCGATCCAGAACAGCATCTTCCAAAACAACGTCGCCACCGATGACGGCGGAGCGTTCTACTTCAAGCCACGCGTCACGGCGACCGTGATCGACACGCAGTTCCTCGACAACCTCGCTCGCGATACCGGGGGGGCGGTGTTTATTCGCGAAAGCAGCGTCGACTTTATCGGCGGCTATTTCGCTGGCAATATGGCCCTGCATGAGTACGGCACCAGCGCAGTGACAATTGGTACAAACGGGTATCTCAGTTACGACAGTAGCGCCGGAGAGCCCGCGAGCGCCACGTTTACCAACACCACGTTCAGCGGGCAATTGGTGTCCGAGGCGACGATGGCCACGAACTCGAGCACAGACGCACGCAACGCTGTTTTTGCTCAGTTTCCCGTGTTGGCAGACTGGCTCTAGTTGTTCGGTGATGGTAGGAACCGCTCCACTGAGCAGTCTACTCAGTCAAAAACAGGCGACACATGCACGCGACGAATACCACGCCATTGGAAGACGTAACAAAAGGCCATTTGCGTGGATCGGCTCTGCTTGTCGCCGGCCGGATACTTGCGATCCTCATGAATTTCCTCGTGCAAGTTGTGACGGTTCGGTATCTCCCCATCGCGGATTATGGGATCTTCGCGTTCGCTCTTTCCATCGTGTCCGTCGTTGCCGTCTTGAGCGCATTCGGGATGGACAAGGCGGCCTCACGGTTCCTACCGGTCTATTTACAAGACCGAGACTACCGCCGGTTCTGGGGAGCGCTCGGCCTATCATTTGGCACCGTGTTAGGACTTGGCGCTCTGACGATCTTGCTCTTCTTGTGCCTTTGGGGAATGGAGCTGCCGTTGCTGACAGCCGACCGGCGCACGCAGGCTGTCCTCGCGATCATGGCAGGGTTGGCACTCTTTGAGGCGTTGGACGCGCTGTTCATCTCGCTATTTGCAGTACTTGACAGTGCCGGTGCCATCTTCGTTCGACGGTATTTACTGGGCCCGCTGCTGAAATTGGCGGCTGCCATTGCGGTTGTCATCACCTCCGGCGACGTGTACGTCTTCGCGGCCGGCCAACTGATCGCCGGACTGTTGGGCGTGGCAGTTTGTTTCGTGATGTTGCTTCGCATCCTCAAAAAACAGAGCGACCTCCACAGCACACTTTCGGCGCGACCGACGTTCCCGGTTCGCCAACTCTACAGCTACAGTGCAACGCTGCTCAGTGGCGATCTCTCCTACCTGCTAAGGATTGCTATGGTCCCCATCGTGGTAGGCGTCCTTTATGCCAGCGAGGACGTTGCGGCATACCAAGCTGTGATGCCCTTGGCAAGATTGAATGAATTCGTTCTTGTCACGTTTTCCGTCCTGTTTCTTCCCAGCGCCGCAAAGCTCGCGGCGGCCGATCGTCACGTCGAATTGCAAGCGCTGTTTGAGAAGTCGACGGCCTGGATAACACTGCTGTCCTTCCCGATCTTTGCTGTTTCGTTTCTGGCATCGGAGTTTCTGTCTGTCTCGCTGTTTGGAGCACAATACAAGGCGTCCGCAGACATCCTGGCTTGGCTGGCGATTGGGTTCTATACGAATGCATCATTCGGAACGAGTCTTAGGCTTCTTCGTGCTAGCGCAAGGCTCCGCACGCTATTGGCCGCCGACTTGCTGATGATCGTCGTCGCCTCGGCACTGATATTCTGCCTGGTTCCACGTTACGGCGCACTAGGAGGGGCATGGGCGGTTTGTGGTGCCTACGTTTCCCAATCTCTCATCTATTATCTATTGGTAGCTCGATCGACGCATGTCAATCCATTTACCTCCAGATGCATCGCTCCCTACTTTGTCGGGGTCATGCTCTGTGTCATCAGCGGACGCCTTCGAGAGTGGCTCGGTTTGCCGCCGGTCTTCGGTGTCATCGCGGCGTTCCTTACGTCGGTCGCGGTGCTGATGATGTTCTGGCGACAACTCGAGTTGTCTCGGACATTCCCAGAACTCGCTCGGCTTCCGATTGTGGGCCGTTGGATCGTGCCCGTCGCCGTCAACAATGCGAATCCACACTGAATGAATTGCCAACGTACGTGAAATGACCTTCTCAGCTCAGTGAGCAACCCCGGGGCGAATTCCTGGACCATACTGGAGGTGTCGTCGAAGAGAGCTGCGTTGAGCCCAAGACGTTAGAAGGCTTTCTCGCGCTTCGCAGCGGGTCCGATTCTAGCGCGCATTTCAGATTGGGAGCGTTTCTACGCCACTGTTCAAGGATGACACGGCGTAGCTCCGCGCGTCGGATTGGTTTCGTGACGTAATCGTCACAGCCAGCGTTTAGGCAGCGTTGTTTGTCCTCGCCCCTCGCGTTGGCGGTGAGGGCGATGATCGGCTCTTGATAGCCCAACGACCGCAATCGTCGCGCGGCCGAGTAGCCGTCGAGCGCCGGCATTTGTACATCCATCAGGATGACGTCGAATGGCCGGCCGTGACGAAACTCACCCCACGCCAGTTCGACGGCCATCTCGCCGCTGTGAGCAAACGTGACGTCGGCTCCCCAGCGTTCCAGCAGCGTACCGATGAGCCGCTGATTGTCCGGACTGTCCTCCGCCAGCAAGATGCGGCAGTCCAATTGGACGTCGTCGAGCAAACTGGCTCGTGGCGACTCGCCGCGCGAGACGACTTCGTTCGGGTTGTCGATCAGCGTTACGCCAGCCAGCGAGCCGGTCTCGATGACGACCGCGAACTGACTGCCGCGTCCCGGTTCGCTCGCCACCGAAACATCGCCACCCAGCATCCGCGCCAACCGGCGACCGATCGAAAGTCCCAACCCCGTACCGGCGTACTTCCGCGTCGTCGAGCCATTGGCCTGCGTGAAAGGACAGAAGAGCTTGTCGATCTGCTCGCGAGACAAACCGATGCCGGTGTCTGCCACGACGAACCGCAACTGCGGCCGATCAGCCTGGGGATCGAGAAGTTCGACTTGTAGCTCGACATGCCCTTGCGACGTGAACTTGATCGCGTTGCCGATCAGGTTGATCAAGATTTGCCGCAAGCAATTGGGGTCTGTTTGCACGAACTCGGGGATTGGACCGAGATAGCGCAGTCGCAGTGCCAGTTGCTTCGCTTCCGCAGCCGCGCACATCACCGAGAGCACGTCAGCTACAATCTGCGGCAGCGAGGTCGCTTGCCGTTCGATTTCCAACTTGCCCGCCTCGATTTTCGACAAGTCCTGGACATCGTTGATGACCTCCAGCAAATGCTCGCCGTTGCGCACGATTGTCTTCACGGCGGATTGATTTTCGGCATTGTCTTTCACGCCGTCGAGTAGATTTTCGGCGAAGCCCAAAATGGCCGTCATTGGCGTGCGGATTTCGTGGCTCATGTTCGCCAGGAATTCGTTGTTGGCGGCGTTCGCCGCTTCGGCGGCGGCGATTTTCTGCTGAAGCAGATCGTTGGCCTGGGCCAGCAATTGCGTTTGTGCCAGCATGAGCGTGTGAATGTTGAGCAACGTGTAGCGGCCATCCGGCTCGGCGACGACCAGCGGCTCGTACAGGCAACCGTTCGGGCGATTGAGCGCGAAGCGTGTCGCCTCCGAGACCTCGGTATCGTGCGGCAGCAGCCACAGGTCGGCGGGAAACTGATCGAGCAGCTCCCAGATCGGACGTTGCAGAAATGACGCCAAACCGGACGGATGACTCAGGCACACTTGAAACTGGCCGCGGGAGATGACTCCCAGCAACTCGCTGCCGTCGATGACCAACACGCCTGGCAAGTCGGTGCGAGCCTCGAACGCTCGCGCCACGATCTCGCACCGTACCGTCGTGCCGACGGACATTTCGTGTCGGGGCAAATTGGCCAGCGTGGATGAGACGTCCTCACGCTCGTTCTTGCCGGAAGGGCCGCGGGGCGTCAGCCCTCTGGTTCCGGTGACGTTCGTCATGGTTGCAGTCATGGTCATTGTTGCACCTCACATTCGTCAAAAAGGGTTTATAACGATTGGCGAACGGCCGGTATGGTGCCCTACGATCAAAAAGGTTCGTCGTGGTTTCCGTGAATAGTCGGTTAATACGCTCAATATCTGTCTTGCATCGCGAGCCACTGGCGTCCATTGTGTGATTCCTGCTGCAGCGGCTACGGTCACCTATTAGACAGTCGGTGTGGCCGCTGACAGCAAATACTCACAAAGGAACAGTATGCAGGAATTCCGAAGGGTCGAAATATGACGTCAATCATCGAGCGTCTGACGTCCTGCGCTGCGCGGAGCGCGATGTTCGCGGGTCTTGTGGAGTCGCTGGAGCGGATCGAAACGCGCCGCCCTGGCTTGCTGCGCGTCTTGACCTACCACAGGGTCGATCATCCGGACGCCCGTCCGGATCTCGATCCGGCGTTGATCAGCGCCACCCGCCAGGATTTCGCGGAGCAAATGGCCTTTCTGGCGACGGAGTATCGCCCGGTTTCGATCACCGAGGTGCTGGCCGCTGCGGAACAGCCCCACACGCTGCCGCCGCGGGCGGTCCTGGTGACGTGCGACGACGCGTATCGTGACTTTGCCGCGCACGCCTGGCCGGTACTCAAGCGGCACGGCATCCCGGCCGTCTTGTTCGTGCCGACGGGCTTTCCAGACCGCGCGGGACGGGCCTTCTGGTGGGATCGTCTGCACCGAGCCCTGCGCGAGACCCATCGACGCGAGGAACTGGCGACGCCCTGCGGTCGACTCGCATTGGCCACGCCGGCCGACCGGAGTAAGGCCGCCCGCCGATTGAAAAAGCACTTGAAGACCGTTCCGCACGTCACGGCAATGGCGCTCGTCGAGGCTGTCTGCGACGAGCTGGACGCTCCACCGCCGACCAATGAGGTTCTGGGCTGGGACGAACTACGCGCCCTGGCCCGGGAAGGTGTGGCGCTGGGTGCCCACACGCGAAACCACCCACTGTTGGACCGACTGGAAGTGGCTGAGGCCGTGGCCGAGGTGGTGGAGTCGATTGCGGACCTGCGGCGTGAAATCCTCGAGGCGCCGCCGATCTTCGCGTATCCGGGAGGACACATTACGGACGCCGTGGCCGGCGCCGTGCGGCGGGCGGGCGTGGCGTTGGCCTTCGTCACCCGTCGCGGAATCAATGATCTGCGAACAGTGGACCCGCAGCGGCTGCGCCGCGTCAACGTCAGCCGGCACACCACGCCCGTCGTGTTTCGCGCCAAGCTGTTGCCGGGACTGAATCGCTGGCGACGGAATGGGAGCTAGGTAAGATTAAAAACCGTTTCCTTGGGATCGCACCATGATCAAGCGTCTGTGGCCAAACCTCACTTCGCCGTCGGTAGATACGTCCGTGAATGCGGAGCCTCGCCCACCAAGCCGACTCACGCTCTTCGCCTTCCTGTGGGCGTGCCAGGCGTTGGTGCATCAGGATTTCTATTCCCGTTGGCTCCATGAAAATAATCCGTTCGGCTGGGTGCTCACAGCGCTGGCCGTGACGACGCTGTTGCGGCCGTCGTCGCTGTGGCTGTTCGCCGGAATGCTGACCAGCAGCATCATCTACAACGTGCTGAAGTGGCCGTTCGTGGTCAATCACATCTTGCTGGAGTCCATCGTCAACGCGACGATTTTAGCGGCGATACTGCGGACATTGCTCTTTGCCGGTGCCGGACCAGTCCGCTTTGGCCGCGAAGCTCGTGAGCAGGTCTATGACCGATTCGCTCCCGTCGTGGCCGTCATGGTAGTCCTGATGTACTACTTCGCTTTCATGGCGAAGCTGAACTGGGACTTCGTCAATCCGGACGTTACTTGCGTCGTCGTCATGAACGATGTCCTCTTGCGGCGGTTCCCCTTCTTGCCCGATTCCGACGGGGTGAAGTGGACTGTCATCGTGCTGACGCTTGTCGTCGAAGCGGCCATTCCAATTCTGCTGACCTTCCGCCGCACTCGCTATCTGGCTGTGCTGACCGGCGTGCCATTTCACATCATCCTGGGGCTGGTAGGACACCGCACTTTCTCGGCGTTCGCCTTCGCCCTGTACGGACTGTTCTGCATGAACGAACTGGTGCAACTAGCGACAACCGTGAAGCGCCAGGTAATAACACGGCTGAGCCGAAGTGGGTGCCGCATGCTGTACGCTGCTGGCTCAGCCATATGCATAATGGGCATCCGGTTTTTGATCGACGCTGACTTGGCTGGGAACTACAGGGCCAGCATTGGACCGCTGAAGATCTACCAGATTTCGTGGGTGATCTGGATCCTCTGGTCATTGATCGTTGGTGCCGTCTACGCAGTTTGCGCGTGGATGTACTACAAGTCGGCAAACGCGAGATCAACCGCCTTGGCCATTGCACGTCCCGGCTTGCTGTGGCTAAGCGTGTCAGTGGTCGTGCTCAACGGGATGTCGCAGTACCTAGGGCTCAAGACGGAAACCTGCTTCACGATGTATAGCAATCTTCGCACCGAAGGAGCCTTCAACAATCACTTCTTCATGCCGGCATGGAGGCTGGCGTCTTATCAGGACGACCTTGTTGAGATCATTTCCACGGATCTTCCGGAACTTCAGGAGTATATCGGTCACGAAGTCCTGATGACGGGTTTCGAGCTGCGGAGAATCCTAAGCACCACACGGGAGAATTTTGAACTGGTTTACAGACGTGACGGACAACATCTCGAACTCCGCAAGAGCGGAGACAAGATCCCCGATTCGCCACTCCTGCAACCGCACCCGATGTGGTTGTCCAAGCTGCTGCGCTTCCGGCCAATTCCGACGGCCCGGTGCGCAGCGTGCCAACACTGAGTAGCGCGACGCCGTCAGCGGATCGCGGCGTTGTTTCTGACACCGCGTTTTTGACACCGCGCGATTGAGGAAGGCACATCGCGTGACTGGTGGCCGACGGAGGCAGCGTCGGCAGCCGACGCCAGTAGCGTCCGCCACGAATGTGCCACTCTCAACCACGTGCGGCAGTCCCGCATTGCCTGGAAATTGCTGCCGCTGGCGACGAACGATTGGACGCCGCGCAATCCATCAAAGTCCCTGTTTAGGATGAACGAGGAACCGTGTCCCCCTTTGAAGCGACTGGCAGGGAACGCTGGTTTCGGAAAGCACCGACTCAATGTCCTCGCACACGACGGCTGGACCTGACCACGACGAATGACCATGAAAGTATCGTTGCTTGAGGCCCGCGCGCTTCATGTCCCGCATAAATCGGCACAACTGCTTCTTTTCCTGACTCTTGGCAGTTGCATAAACGACGCTCATTTTCATTTTCGGATGGCTCATACAGACACTCCTAAATATTAGGGCCAATCGGTTGGGCGCATTATATCAGCACCTCTAAGAGTCACAACGATGAACTTGGGGGAATCCATCGGCCGAACGGTCGCGGTTCCAGGTGGCATGCTGGGCGAACGGGAGAAGATGAAGCGGAGCATTCGCCAAATCAACGGCAAAAATCATGTCTGGCAAAGTGCCGTGCCAGTGTTTTTCCAGCACTCCCCAGCTCCGTACAATCGGGTTGTCGTTGTATCTGCTGAATCGCCGCCACCACGATTGGCAGACCCAATCAGCGGTTCCTTGATGGCCAGCCGGGTGGCGGTTCGTCAGAACTCAACGAGACGTTTGCGATTTCTTAATAATGCCCTGCCATCATCCGGCCTCGTGCAGCGACAAATCAACGTCGGGGTGTGATTTCCACAGGGAGAAATCGGGGGTGACATGGCAGCGACGGCGACCGTCAACACCAAGGGCTTGGTGGGCCAGATCATCGGGAATGAACGCTATGACTTGCGCGAATTGCTCGGCGGCGGCAGCATGGGGTACGTCTATCGAGCGTTTGACCGGAGTTTGGAAACGGATGTCGTCGTCAAGATTCCGCGCAAGCACAAGCTGGAGAACCCGGATGCACTCCGGCGATTCAAACAGGAATCCAAGTTTCTGGTGAAGCTGAATCATCCGCATGTC
>CAYSHJ010000671.1:0-14788 GCA_964430385.1 uncultured Planctomycetaceae bacterium | reverse complement strand
GCCCCGGAAACTCCGGGGCTTTTTCGTTTTCACGCAACGGACGAACGACCAACTTTCCTTCGATTTCGACCATTTCCGCTCCTGAGTGCGTCGGATTCTGCGTCGCCTTGTCGAAGTGTGATGGCAGGACTTGCCGGTAGTGAGCGTCGGCAATCTCTTCGGTGTGTCCGAGCCACGCGGCGGCAACGTGACCGGGAAAGTCTTCTGCCAGTTCGGTCGCTCTGGATGCACGTAGATTGTTCCAGGCTCGTGGCCACGGCTCGAATCCCGCGCGACGGATGATCTTGTGAAGCATGGTCCGCAGGTTGGCACCGCGCCAGCCATCGCCATTGCGAACCGACAGCGGGCGGTGTTTGGCGATGAGCCAGACCGCTCCGGGTTCGGCCACATCCGCACATTCTTCAAGGAACGGCCGCAGTTCGCCGAAGATGGGAATTTCGCGACTCTCTCGCCCTTCAACGTGTTCCAGCTTGGGGCACGGAACACGGATTCGATTGTGTTCCCAATCCACATCAGGCCACTTGAGCGACAGCGGTTCGGACGGCACACGCATCCCCCCGAACCGAGCCAATGCCAGCAGCAACCGCCACTCCGCATCGGGGGCTTTGGCCACAATACGCGTAAAATCGTCTCGACTGATAAATCGCTGTCGAGCCTTGTTCGTGCGGCTGATGACGTTCTTCAGCGGCTTCCGCCATTCGGTGAACGGATTGCCGTCAATCAGTCGATGCCGCACGGCGTCGTTGAAGATTGTGGTGGCGAGGCTCATTCGACGGTCAACCGTCGTGCGGGCGAGTTTGTTCCCACCGCCGCTGCGTCGGGCCTTGGGGCTGGCAAGGTATCGCCCAAAATCAACCGCTAGTCCTTCGGTGATTTCTCGGAGCGGTTTGTCTTTGCCAAAGAACGATTCCAGGTTGCATTGGACCTGTTCGTAGACGACCAGCGACGTACCTTTCAAATCGGAACGACGGGCAAGGTGATCGGTCAGAAAATCGCCGAGCGCCGTCCCCCGGTCAGCTCCTTTGTCCGCGGCACGCGGAGCGATCAGTCCCACGGCGGCCAGCTTGTCGACGAGCCAGTCCGATTCATTCCCGATCCATTTGGCGACTTCCGGCGCAGGCGATCGCCGCGACAACGTGGCGGCCAAAATCGCTTCAATCTTGCTGCACACCTCTTTGCAGTAGGTCTTGGTCTCCTTGCCGAGATAGACCGTCTTGCGTTTGCCGTCGCCGTTACAGAACTGAATCTTGCGGTTGCCAGCCTTATCGGTGCTGATGGAAGCCATTGGCGGAAACCTTTCTGAGAACGCCACCCGCCGGCCGGTCCCGGTTCTCAGGTCGGGAGTCGGCCAACGGGGGCAAAGGTGAGAGAAGTATATCGCTTGGCAACCCACCGCGCAATTCCACCGTGGTTCCGTTGCTTTCCGAATTCGGGAATTCGTGACGACGAGCGACTGGACGCTGTTCCTGAAGAGGCTCATCTTTCTGTGAGCTTGCGCCTCTTCGGAAAAACACGGTGTTTTATGCGAGATTTCCCGAAGAGGCTCAACTTGCGAGAGAGTGAGCCTCTTCGGTGTGTTGATGCTCTTCGGCAGGTCCGATCAATGCTCCGGGCAGATACCAAAGCCACGGTCCCGTCAGACCGTCTTTGGCGGACACGACGCCCAGCGCGGCTTTCGCACGCTTGAGCGTGGCTTTCGCCACTCCCGCCCCGTTCGCTTCTTTTTCGATCGTTGTATGGGGCAGCTTCTGGCCATTGCCCAGTAGCGAGACGAGGAATTCCTTCGCGGCGTCCAACTGCTCGCGGTGTGCGTGTCGCTCCTGGCGTGAGGACATTTCAGCCGAGAGGACATCATCAGCCGAGAGCTTGATCGGCTCGGAGTCCCATTCACAGCGGCCCACGAAACTGTCAGCGTCGCGCCGCACATCGCTATCTACGATCTGGAGGGCCAGTCCATCAGGCTTCGTGCCAAGGTTGTTTTTTGCACAGAGCAACAGCCGGCGTTGTGGCTTCTGCGGATCATCCGTCAGCAGCCACACAATTCGGGCGACAGCCGGGTACGCGATTGAGCCGCACGTCCGATACACAGCCTTGGTCTCGCCCGATTTGTTGAGATGTGAAATGCAGACAACCGCCACGCGGCAATCACGAGCCACGTCCGCTAGGGGCATCAGGCTTTGTCGCGTGGCTGTGTTGCTCTTGTCGTCCACGCCGCCGAGATAGCTAGTCACCGGATCAAGGACCACGAGCTTGACGTTGGGATGCGACTGCAAGAACTCGCGCAGCAACTCCGCATCTTGTGCGATCGAAAACGGCGAGTAGTACGTCTCGCCCGTTTCGGGATCCGTCCGCTGAGAAGTCGTGAGGATGAAAACTCGATTCGAGTCCGCACCCGCAGCATTCAATCGGGGCTTGACGGTGAATTGCGGATCGTCTTCCGCGAGAAAAAGCAGACTGTCGCACGGCTCACGATTTTGTTCCGAATCCGGCCAGCCGTCCCCGCGCGACAGCCGAGCGACGATGTCCGTCACGAGCGTTGATTTGCCGCATCCCGGATCGGCCGACAGTAGTGTTAGCATCGCCAATGGAATGCGGTTCGGCCAGAGCCATTCAATCTCTTGAGCTTCGATGTCCGCCGCACGGACGACCGCCAGCGCGTGGCGTTTGCTTGTCGATCGTCGATTGCCTCGACCGGATGTCTTTCCGCTGGTTCGATATTCGTCCCGCCACCCCGGCGAATCTTGATCGGCCCAATAGATCAACGTGCCGAGCGTATAGCCTGTTCTCTTGAATGACTCCCAACCTTGTCGGCAGCAATCATCGTCGTGTTTCGCCGATCGAGACGACCAGCGATCCCACTCACCAAGCAGCGAAGCATCGACCGACTTCAAGGCCATCCCGACCGCAATCCAATCGCTGTATCCGTCTGCTCGCGCGGCACTGAGCTTTTCGAGGGCCGCCAATGCTTTTTCCTGATCGGAGAGAGCCAACCAGGCAGGAAGCTTGGCGTTGTCTTTCGGATTCAGGTCATTGACGAGCGCTGCGAACTCACTTTGTCGATCTTGAACCTCCGCCGGACTGTCAGTCCACTTGCGGCCTGTGACGGTGAAGTATCGACCCCGCCCGTACACTTCGATGCCATTGGCATGGTCAGCGAGACTATGTTCCGCCGCACAACGAAGAAAGCATTTGATCCCTTCCCCGCTCGGCGACACTTCGTGATAGCTGTCGAGCCGTCGCAGGACGTGTTCGGCAAACGGCGATACCCGGCCGTCACCATCGAGATGATCGTCTAAATCGACACCGGCCCAGCCGTCGCCGAGCATGAAGCCGATTCCATCGACACCACCATGCTGATACTTGGCCATCGCTTGGTCGAACGATGCCCACGTTGACGCATAATTCGACTTCGCATTGCCACCAGTCCTGGCGTTGATCGGCGTCTTGGTCCAATTCTCTTTTCGTAGCTCGTATCGCCAGCAGACCCAGCGCGGTTCGGCCTTCATCGACGGCGGAATCAGAGCTACGTCAGGCGCAGGACATTGCGGTTTTACATCGGCACTTTGTGAAGTAGAATGGGACATCTAACGATCTCCTGACAGCCGCCGCGGCTCACGCAAGAACTCGGCGGCTGTCGGTGTTTAAGTGAGTGAGCCGGCCTCACGATCAGCCGGCATGACTAAGGGTGAACTCGACATCACGACTCTGCGGCTGATTGCTCGACTTGGGCAAGCCACTTTTCCAGCGCGGCCACTCGGATTGTGAGCCTGCCGCCGATGCGACAGACCGGGAGCTTCGGCACGTACTCAGGCGCGCCATCGGGAAAGAACTTCCTCAAGTGACGATCCGAGATACCTCCGGCCAGCTTGCAGGCGGTCGCGAGATCAACGGCCAGCGGAGAGAGTTCTCGCGTGGGCATTACAACGACACGATCAGCGGGTGACGTGCTCAGCATGGTGTCACCACCTTTTTGCCGAGTCGCGGGTCACTGCCGCGAACGATTTTGCCTTTCCCGTCGGTCAGCAGCTTAGTCGTCAGGTCTCGCTGTTTCGCGCGGTAAGCGGCCAGTTCCGTCACGTGCTTCGCCGTGAAGACGAATCGGTACGAACCGTCGACCTTGGGACGTGAGATATGCCCGGCACGTATTAACCAGCGCACCTGCATTTCGTTAGCGGCGATTCCCACTCGGCGCAGTTCCTCCATGAATTCGCGTAGGCACATGTTCGATTCCTTTCGATGTGAAAAGCAAATACCTCCACTGTGCCCTATGGTGGTACAGTCCGGCGCATTTTCAATAAAACCCCAAATTGCGTTTTCTCGTCTGTGCCAGCGACGCCCTCAAAATGTTCCGCCACATTGTCAATTCGTGCTCTGGTGCGGATCGGTATTGAACGATCAATTCGCTGCACGAACTCGATACGTGGAAGACTTTGTCGCGGCGAGAATGAGTGTCGCGGCACTTACGCAGCGTCAGGCAATTCGGTCCTCTTGGCCACGCGAAGAATAGCCAGCGTTTGCGAATCGCCTAGTCGAGTCTCGGCGTGACCGTCCCAGAATCGGATTTCTGGATTTCACGTGGATTTCGAGCGGATTTTTCGACGGGGACGTGCCATCGTCAGTTTGGCGAACCGTCTTTTTTTCGCGGCATCCGGAGACGGGTCTTTTTGCCGATCCGGATATGATGCTCGCGCGGCACACTTGAGCGGCGGCTGTCGTCGTGCAATTTGGCAAGTAGCTTCGTTGCAGCAGACTTAAAGTGCGCTGTTGCCTTGGAACCGATTATCGTTAGACAGATTTGAGCGGCATCTCTGGCCTTGTAACGAAAATCGCCACGGCCAACCCCTGGCGTCTTCACGTAGGCCAACTCCGCGTAGTGGTGCAATCTATCCTGGCTCATGCCGCCGGTATCGAACTTGCGTGGGCCGGGCACACGCATAAACTCACCAAAGCCAGTCCGGCGTTCATGCTTCGCTTTTGAGATGGCTCGCCCCACGATTCCGCTTCTCCGGCATTCTTCCCAGGCATCAATCGTCAACTTCCGGCCCATTTCAAACTGTAGAACCCTGGCATACAAAGTCGGATTAGCATCCCGGCCATACAGCCTGGTGTCATCCATTGAGCCGAACTTCAAAAACACTTTCCCGCCTCTGACGTATGTCTGGTAGTTGATGGACTCCTGAAGAGAGGCGGTCTCTCTCGATGGATATTCTCCGCGGTGCGACCTGCCATCTGTTTCTACGTCTTTTTCGCCCAACCGTTTTTGAAGATAGTCGACCAGCGTTTCGCCGACGACATCCAAGTAATCCCGCGCTACCTCACGGGCCACCTCATTGACTCTGGCTAAAAGCTGAAGTTCTGAGAATTTTGCCATGAAATCAACGTAGCAATCTTATCGCCCTGTTTCAATCCGTGTTTCAGTCCGTGCTTCAATCACTATTTCTTATAGCGCTCGATGTAGAGCTTCTTTTTGTCGGCAGCAAACAGCGGCTCTTGAGCGACCAGCCAGGCTTCTTCTGGGTCGAGGACTTTGCCAAAATAAACGACCGCGAACATCAAATGGTCGATATCCATCTTGGCCAGCGCGTGGATTGCGTGAGGCACTGTTAGCGGGCCATCTTCCCACCAGACAACACTGCCGTCGATCTCAGCGTCGAACTCCCGGCTATGGCCGAGCCAAAAACCGGAATACGAAGGTCTCGTCTTCAGGATGCCCTTCGGGCGCAAGATACCTGAGAGAAGGTTTTTTTCTTCACCATTCTCAAGGCGGCAGTCGCAGTCTTCCAAAAAGCGATAGCAGTCCAATCGCCTACCTGTGCAGTCTGTCTCAGACCATTTTTCATACTTGCCGAGGTTCCGCAGCCCCCAGGGGAGGCACTTCAAAAGCCAGCGCCACAGGTTGCACACTCCAGCCTTTTCTTGGCTCGCGCGCACTATCCACTCCTGCTCTGCCTGGCGCTGCTCGGCTTGGTTGCACACTCCAGCCGCATAATCCCAGCCAGAATGCCAGCCCTTGGCGGCTGCCTGGTGCTGCTCGGCCTGGTTGCACACTCCAGCCTTTTCTTGGCTCGCGCGCCACTCGGTCGGACTCTCGGAAAGCACCGCCGAGGGTGTTTCGGGGCGCGGCTCGGCAGCAACGCTCCTCTCGACACGAGGCACACCGTTCGCAAACAGCCCCTTGATCTGTGCCGCCATATACCACTTGCCATCCTTGTGGCAACCTATAAGCGTCGAAGATCTGATGGCTCCCTCTGCGGCTAAGCGCCTCAAATCGGTCAGCGAAAATGGACCACGAACTTTCCCGCTTTCATCTTGGTAGTAAGCTACGTTCGACATAGCGACCTCGAAAATTCGCGTGGACGGACTCGGAGATAACACACATCCACCAATATCGCGTTCGCTCGCCGGATGCCAGCCTCAGTCAAATCCCCAAAAAGATTCAGAAAAACGGGTCGTGCCCGGTGAGCCCACAATGAGAAACACGAATTGAGTCTCTAACTTAATTGACCCTCCCCCAGCCCGACGACGCAGATAACGTCCAGTCGTAACAACAGTGACAACAGCGTCAATCTTGACCCACTCCGCGCACGAGACTCCCGCAGTCCGTCCCCACGTCGCTTAGCCGGCCCACGTTCGAGAAATTCGCTTACCGCCGTGTCATGGCCGACAACCCACACCTGCACCACGAACCAAAGATTGGACCATTTGTATATTATGTCGGTCGTCTTGAACGTATCCCGCGAGCCTCGCCAGCGGTGGCGAGGAAATCAGAGAAACGACGCCCGTTCCCGCGACACTTCAACACGCTCGTCGCACCATGATTCTTAGAAGGAGCGAGAATCAATCACGCAGACGTCGCTCACAACCACGAGTCATCAACCGCGAGCGGCAATCCCCCATTACACGTGCCGCACCAACTAGCACCCATGAAACCCCGCCGCTTTGTGCGGCTCCCAAAGGGCAAACACGAGCGGCGTCGCTACGTCGTGGAAGGCGAAAACAATCGCTCCACGTTCATCGCGAGGAGTCAATCGCTCCGCACTCCACGGTCAGGCGAACGTTCCAACGAAAGGCCATGAAGCTTCGCCTGCCGATGCGGCAGCAGAACAGCTTCGCCACGGCACGGACTGTTTCTCAACCTGTCCCACATTGGTCCATTAGCTTGCTGCTCCGCAGCTTCGCGTACCGATGGCATAATGACAAAAACGTCCTGTTTTTGGCTGCATTGCGGCCATCGTGGCCTTGAACCGCACGTTCGGGCGTCCCGGCCAGTGTTGACATTCCACCCGCAAACGCCCCCACGCGAAAACCACATTCCCCGTCGCCTGGTACTCCGAAGCATCTGGCCTTTGCCCGAATTCGGCGGCGGTCGCTTTGGCTCCCTTGCCTCACCCTAAAGGGCGGCGGGCATTCGGCGGCAGCGTCCGTGCTGCCGCATCTTGGCTCCCCTCACCACCCACGTCGCCGACATCGCCAATGCTCAGATGTCGTTCCCACAAAACCCATGAATCTCCGGCATCCTGCCGAAAGCGCAGGGTCGCATCCTGCGACCCCCCCATCGGGCAAGTCCACTTCATCACGACACGCCATTTCCACCCGATGCTGCGTCGGTCGTCACGTCGTCGTACCCCGCGAGCCGTAGAATCTCACTCTTCACGTCATCACCCAAAGCCGGCCAGACTTCGATCAGTCTCACAAGCCGAGAATCGGAAACGACGCAAACTGCGTCGGATTCTGCGTCGCCCTCAAGCACATCCGCAGATTCTCTGGGGAAATCCGCACCGTTTCGATTCCCCCCGCCTCCACCTGAACGTCCTTGCACATCGCGGCAAGGAACGGAAAGCCCCGGAAACTCCGGGGCTTTTTCGTTTTCACGCAACGGACGAACGACCAACTTTCCTTCGATTTCGACCATTTCCGCCGGGTTGTGCGCCGGAATATGCGCCGCTTTTTTGACGGCCTTGGCGAAGTGGTCGGGCAGGACTTGCCGGTAGTGAGCGTCAGCAATTTCTTCGGTGTGCCCGAGCCACGCCGCGGCGACGGGTCCGGGGAATTCTTCCGCCAGTTCGGTGGCTCGTGAGGCCCGTAGGTTGTTCCAGGCTCTTGGCCACGGCTCGAATCCCGCGCGGCGGATGATCTTGTGAAGCATCGTCCGCAAGTTCGCTCCACGCCAGCCGTCGCCGTTGCGAATTGGATTCGGCGGCTGCCGTTGGTGTCGGTGGCGATGCTGGCCATACCAGAAACCTTTCTGAGAACACTCACCGTGAGCCGGCCGGTTCTCAGGTCGGACACGGCCCACGGGGGCAAAGGTCGAGGCGATGAATCGCCTCACAAGTCGAACAGAATCCGCAACCGATCTTCCACGTTATCCAGCGTGGAAGCGGACACCGTGCCCCAGCGTTGCGCGAGCCGTTCTTTCGACACGGAGCGAACCGCTTCGCACATGATGAAGCTAACGGTCTTCAAACCCCCTTCGGGCGCCTGAACGGCGACATGCCAGGGGATACCTTTGTCTTTGCTGGTCATCGGTATCAGAACGACCAAATCGGCGGGACTCTTGTTGAATCCATTGGTTGAGACGATCAAAGCCGGCCGTTTGCCCGCTTGCTCTCGGCCACGAGTCGGGTCGAGTTCCACCAACCACACTTCGCCGCGTAGCGCGTTCGACATCGTTCAGTCCTTGTGGAGTCCGTCTTTCAACGTCTTGTCCCAGGCCTTCCGCTCGGCCAATTCTTCCGACCACGCTTTCTTGTCTCGCCGCAGTTTGCCATACGCCGCCGCCGCATCCTCCAAGAATCGTTGCCGCCGCAACGCTTCAATCGCGTGTTCCAAAACGACGGGCATCGACGCGCCCATGTCTTGGGCGAGGCTCTTCAACTTGCGGTGGCTCTCCGGGTTGATCCTGACGGTTGCAGACATCGCTTTCTCTCTCCGAACGTGACTCCGATCCTGACGACCATCGACCAAGTGGGAGAGTATACACAATCGTATTCGTTTCGAGACACAGATTTCGCAGGAACCTTCATGGCTCCGGGAGTCGGTCTGAACTGCGAGCGACTCAACACACATCGACTGGCCGACGATGACTTGGCCGCCATCTTGGCCGGTTGTTTGGGTTCGCTCCAACCGACAGCATCCAAAACCTCACCAACGGCTCGCACGTGGCGACGTAGTGCTGAGAACAGGAACCGATTAGGGTATGTCGAGTCGTCGAGACTCAACCGATTTCAATTCAGGGGTGCCATTGATGAGGGACAACTCACCCTCGTCGTCCCTGCTCATGTTCGACACGCCTGCCACATTGCTGCATCGCCTGTGCGACCAACCGGTCTCCGGCGATTGGGAGCGTTTCGTCCGGCTGTTCACTCCGCTGTTGAGACGGTGGGCAGGGCGGTTCGGAGTGGTTGACGGCTCAGTGGAAGATCTGTTGCAAGAGTTGTTCGTTCTGCTGATTCGGAAACTACCAGAGTTTCGTTATGAGCCGTCACGCAGTTTTCGAGCCTGGCTCTGGACGATCTTTCGTCACACAGTCCTGGCTTGGCAGAAGCGGCAGCCACGGACGGGACCAGCGCTCGAGCAACTGGAAGAACTCAGCAGCCCCGATTCCATTGCGGAGGCCACCGAAGCCGAGTATCGCCGTTACCTGCTGAGCCGAATCATGCAGATCGTGCAGACTGACTTTCCCGCGACCACCTGGCAGATCTTCCGGCAAGTGGTGATCGAGGGCCGCAGGGGGTGGAAGTGGCTCGTGAATTCGGCGTGACGGTCAACGCCGTCTACTTGGCCCGCAGCCGCGTCTTGGCTCGCCTGCGTGAGGAACTGGCCGGATTAGACGAGTGAGCGGCACGGCGCTAGCCGCCGGTTTGTCGCCTGAGAAATCGCCGCCACGCGACGCCACGACACCGGTGGCTAGCGCCATTCCGCTCACAGACAGCGACAGCCTTCTCACGCTCCCAGCGACGGAAGTCTATCCTGTCCGCAAGCGTGCGATCCCGAAGCAGCGAGTGGCGCTCGCGCTGGGTGGCGCGTTGCTGATGCTGCTCGCCGCCGTGGTCTATCGCATTCAGACCGACAAGGGGACGCTGGTCGTGACGATCGAAGATCCCGCCGTGCAAGCGATTCTCGAACAGGACGCCCTGGTCATTCGCGACAAGCACAGCGACCGCACCTGGACCATCAAAGCCACCGAGACGAAGCCGTTGCCGAGCGGCAAGTATCAAGTGGAAGGCAAACCGAACCTGCAACTGCTGGTCACCGACGACAGTGGCGCGGAACTGACGACCGACACGTTCACCTTGAAGCGAAAAGGCGAAGTCCGCGTGCAAGTCACGTTGGAGCAAGACGCGAGTTTCGCCGGAAAGGAGACCGCGACGTCCACCACGTCCGACCCCGACCGCCGCGCAGCCGAGTATGTCCTGTCGATCGGTGGCGACATCTTTATAAAGGTAAACGGTTGGGAACGGTGGGCCGGAGCTGTCGGCGATCTGCCCCAGGGGGCGTTTGAACTCACGTGGGTGAATTTGAATGGTAATCAGAAGGTGAGCGACGCGGGGCTGGCCCACTTCAAGGATTGCACGAACCTCAAGGGCTTTGATGGTGATGAGCGTCCTGACCGACGCCGGGATCAAACACCTGACCGGCCTGACGAACCTGGAATCTCTCGACCTGCGCCGCACCAAAGTCACCGACGCCGGCATCAGCGACCTGCAAGCAGCCCTCCCCAAATGCCAGATCCAATGGGATGGAATGCCGGGCAAGTGATGTCCGATCGCATTCCATTCGCAACTCCATCGCGCGAGACGTGTTTTGCAAGCACAGGGGTCAAACTTCGAGTACACTAGCCGTCCCAACGGGAGGATTCTGGAGTGACTGCCATCTTTATCCACCGACAACTCACCTCCGACACGTTGCCGGAACTTCGACCTTTGATTGGCAAGACGGTCCACATCATCGTCCGTGAAGCGAATGCTCCCGCTGTCACACCTGGGACAGGAGATTGGTCGGCGTGGCCCGCCGCGCTGAGTGATCTGGAAGGTTACGACTTCGATGTCTGGAAAACGCAACGCGAGTATGACCTCCAACACGCGAACGACCACTTGCCATGATCCTCGTCGATGCCTCGGTGATTATCGAGTATCTCAGATCGCAAGATCCAAAACTGCTCTCCGTGTTGCAGTCGAACGGTGCCGCCATTTGTGGTGTGACGCGAGCGGAAGTCTTGGCCGGTTCGCGCAATCCCAAGCAGCGGCAACGCCTCGTGGCCCTTTTGGACAGCCTGAATCAGATCGCGTTAGACGATGCAATTTGGGATGGCGTGGGCGATCACTTGGCGACACTTCGGGCTTCCGGGATCACCGTCCCGTTTCCCGATGCGGTCTTGTCGGCGCTGGCCATTTTCATGGACATCGAACTTTGGGCGCGCGATCAACACTTTCCCCTCATCCAGCGAGTCTTTCGCACACTCAAGCTCTTCCAGGAATCACTCTGATGCTTTCCAGCCGAGCGGGAACGCGGGCCTGACCCCGGCCGATAAGTTTTCAGTTGGTGTTCGCCTTAGGAGAACGACGCATGCCACGAGTCCAAATGAAAGACATGAAACAGTAACTAAAGGCCCTGGGAGTGCTGTCCCGCGTGGGCGGCACGTTTCAAGGCGTTGGCCAGGATGGACTGTTCCTGCTGGTGACCAATGCACAGTATGCGGCGTTGGTGGAGGCGAAGGTCGTCGCTCCCGAAAATGGCACCCAGGAGCAACCCCGTGGCAAAAAGTCGAAAAGAAAAGCCAAGCTTTGAACAGATGCTGGGGCGGCTCGCGGCGAGCTTCAAAAACCGCCTCGTCCCGCCCTTGGGCGGTTACGTCTAGCGCTTCACAATCTACTTGCCTCTTTTGTCCGAGGGTCGTCCTTGACTCACCGCAAATCGAGGAGGCGAAGGACTTCTTTCGACGGCTGCGTTGGATCCTGGAGCAGAAAGAAGTGGCCAACCAAGATGTTGTGTTGATCGAACACTTCACCGCGTGGTTGGTCGAAGCGGCTCCGTTTCCGGACTAAACGGCACGCGGATCAGTCCGGGGTCTGCCGCCCTCGGGCTCGCCTCCCTCTCACAACTCCCCGCGTGCGGTATCAATTCCGTTTTTAATGGCTTCGGCCGTCGACCTAGAATGTGATGCCAGCACCATCTCCACTTCCGTGTTTGTTACGATGTCCGCCCGGAGAATGGTGTCACTGATCGACTCGGTTAGGACTGGTCCAAGAACATGATCCTGGTGATCAGCCGGAACGCGCTAGCGTCCGGTTCAGTTGGAGACGCACAAACCGGACGCTAGCGCGTTCCGGCTGATTTCAGACAAATCACGGTGTTGTTCTTGGACAGGTTCTTAGCCTCGTCACCTGCGTTTGCTTCATGCCGGTACGAATGAGGGGCTGGTCGAATAGCGTGTACGAGGAGCAAGATAATGACGCATGCGGATGATCGAATAGTGGTGAGGAGCATTCGGCGGCGGGTATGGATCCTGACGGTGCGGTTGCTGACAGCATCGGTGCCTCTGGTTGCCGGTTGCGTCGAGCAACCGCCGAGCGTGCCGGTGGCGAGCGCCGATTCATCGCAGACGTCGCCTTCGCAGGCTGACGAGCGGGATCGTCCAGCCAACGCCGTGATCGCGGATGAGCGGCCACGACAGGACGACGGCGCACGCGACATTCAGCTCACTTCACTGAAAGCTTCCGGAAAAGACATGGACTGGCCTCGCTTCCGAGGTCCGAACGGCATGGGAACCAGCGACGCGAAGGGGTTGCCGACGACTTGGAGCGCGACGGAGAACATGGCTTGGAAAATCGAGTTGCCGGGGCCGGGTGCTTCGAGCCCGATTGTGTTTGGCGATCAGATCTATCTGACGTGCTACACCGGTTATTTCATCCCGAACCAGCCGGGTGGCAGTCTCGAGCAGCTCAAGCGGCACCTGATCGCCCTGCGGCGCCGTGACGGCGGGATTGTGTGGAACCAAGCGATCCCCGCGAAGTTGCCCGAAGAAAGCCAGATTCGTGATCACGGCTTTGCCGCGAACACTCCCGCCGCGGATGCCGAGCGGATTTATGTGTTCTTCGGCAAGTCGGGAGTTTTCGCCTTCGACCACAGCGGAAAGCAGCTCTGGCAGGCCGATGTCGGGTCGATGACTCACGGCTGGGGCACGTCGGCTTCGCCTGTGCTCGACAAGGATCTGGTCTTCATCAACGCCAGTGTCGAGAGCCAGTCACTGATCGCGCTCGATCGGCGGACGGGTGCCGAGAAATGGCGAGCGAAGGGAATCCTTGAGGCGTGGAATACTCCTGTCGTCGTCACGGCCAGTTCGGGGAGGCGAGAGTTGATCGTGGGCACTCAGGGCAAGGTGCTGGCGTTTGATCCTCATTCGGGAGATTCGCTGTGGTCCTGCAAGACTGACATCGGCTGGTACATGGTCCCCAGTGTCGTGGCGGCTGACGGAATCGTCTATTGCCTGGGAGGCCGCTCCGGAACCGCCGCGCTGGCCGTGCGAGCCGGTGGTGATGGAGACGTGACCGAGACCCATCGGCTGTGGACCAGCGTCAAAGGCTCGAATGTTTCATCGCCGATCTATCTCGATAAGCATCTCTATTGGATGCATGAGGGACTCGGCATTGCCTACTGTGCCAAAGCAGACAGCGGAAACATCGTTTACGAAAAGCGTCTCGAACGAGCCGGACAGGTTTACTCGTCCGCACTGCTCGCCGACGGGCGACTGTATTATCTCACGCGGGATGGCCAAACTTTCGTGCTCGCGGCGAAGCCCGGTTTCGAGCAGCTTGCCGTGAACGATCTTCGCGATGGGAGCCTCTTCAACGCCAGCCCGGCCGTCGACGGCTCCCGCCTGCTCCTCCGATCGGACAAGTTCCTGTACTGCGTGGGCAAGTAGAGCTGATCCTCAAAGAAGCAAACCCCACCGGGCTTGCCCCGGTGGCTCGTGGGATTTTGCACTACTTGGCGTCACGCGAAACAAGCGGCTCAGTAGTGCAGAATCCCGTAAACCACTGGGGCAAGCCCAGTGGGGTCGCTTGATTGAGAACTGACTCATCACACCGACCACGAGGGCCGGGGCTACATGACTTCGTGAATCGGTTCCGCGCCCTCGACGCCGACCAGTTTTTGATCGAGACCGCCGTAAAAATACGTTAAGCGGTCGGGATCGAGGCCGAGTTGATTCAGCATCGTGGCGTGCAGATGTTTGACATGGAATGGCTTCTCGACCGCCGCGCTGCCGAGTTCGTCGGTCGTGCCGACGGAGATGCCGCCGTGAACTCCGCCGCCGGCGAGCCACATCGTAAAGCCGTAAGCGTTGTGATCGCGTCCGGTCCCTTTCTCGTACTCGGCGGTCGGTTGCCGGCCGAATTCGCCGCCCCAAACGATCAGCGTCGAATCGAGCAGTCCTCGGGCTTTCAAATCGGTCAACAACGCCGCGATGGGTTGATCGGTCTCGCCGGCGTGCAAGTCATGGTTCTGCTTGAGATCACCGTGAGCGTCCCAGTTGTCGTCGTTATGCGCTCCGCCGGAATAAATCTGTACGAATCGGACGCCACGCTCGACCAGTCTTCGCGCGAGCAAGCACTGCCGAGCGACCACGGCACACCGTTTCTCGTTCAAACCATACAATTGCTGAATATGCTGTGGTTCCTGCGTCAGATCAACGGCCTCGGGCGCGGAAGACTGCATCTTGAACGCTAACTCGTAGCTGGCGACGCGAGCCGCCAGCGCGGAGTTGTTCCCCAACCGAGCCGCATGATCG
>CAYSHJ010000670.1:0-3918 GCA_964430385.1 uncultured Planctomycetaceae bacterium | reverse complement strand
GCCGATCACCGGCAAGACCGTCTGCGAGGCCACCATGCCCGGCAAATGTGCCGCTCCCCCCGCGCCGGCGATGATGACTTGCAGTCCGCGCGACTCGGCCGACTTCGCGTACTCGCCCATTCCGTCGGGAGTCCGATGCGCCGACACAACGCGGCATTCGTGAGCCACGCCGAACTGTGTCAGCGTCTCGTCGGTGTGACGCATCGTTTCCCAATCGGACTTGCTGCCCATGATGACGCCGACGAGCGGTGGGTCGGTAGTGGTTTTTGTCATGTGATCTCTTCCGGCGAATCGCGGAACAATTCACGGGCAAACTTCGGAATGTCGCGTGCTCCGATCAAGCCCCAGACGAGTTCTTTGCTCTTTAATGAACTCCGCCGGATCAAACAGGGACGTCTCGCCGTTTTCCTCCTGCTTCAGCGACGCGGCGATCGCCCGCTTCAGCTCTTGATGTTGATCGGTCAGTTCTCGAAAGACTCTCAACGCCTTCACAAAAACCTCATCACGACTGCTGAATTGACCGCTCGTCAGTTGGTTCGCGACGAACTCTTCGACATCCGCTGGATAGGTCATTGGCATGTCAACGTCTCCGATTCTGGTTGCTTGTCTTGTCGTTTATCCTTGGTCCGTTGTCATTGGTCTCGCAATTCTCACAACCTTGCCAAGGAACAAACACAATGGACCAAGGACAAGGGATCAAAAACTACTTCAAATCTTCCGGCCGCACCCCTTTTGTGAACGTGCCGAAGCCGTAACGCATGGGCTTGAAGTCGCCGACAACATCGACCTTCGATTTATCGGCGATCTTGTCCTGCATTGCCAAACACCAGTAACAAGCATTGACGATCATGCGGCGAGTCCCCTCCCACAGCAAATCTTCCGACGCACCCATCGTGGTCGTGAAAATGGGTGCGGTTCTGCCGTTCTCGGCCTGGTACACCTTGATCCAAGCGACCGGCATCATCGGGTCGTTCTTCTTCCCTTCGACCGGCTTGCTGTCGTCTTTCAAAGTCTCGGTGACTTGGCCGAGCACCAGCGGCTGGCAGTCGCCCGGCAGCGGCAGATTGACCGTGTAAACGTCGGTCGTGCCGAAGATGTCGCCGTTCTTGATGCCGCGCAAGATCGAATGCGTCTCTTTGCCAGCCGCGATGATGCCGCGAGTCCCCTCGACCATGTGATGTCCGTGATGATTGACCCACGTCTCGCCGAGCACTTGCCGGCCGAACCCCTTTTCGTACTCCTTGCCCTCGTAGGTCCAAGTGTACTTCTCAAACTTGCGGCCTTTGGGAATGTTGAACGCGTGCGTTGAGGTCCGCAGACCAATCACTGGCTTGCCGGAATCGACGTAATCGACGAAGTGTTGCATCTGCTCGTCCGGCAGGTTACGGAACCGCAGGCCGAGCACCGCGAGATCGGCCGCCTTGAGTGACTCCATGCCGGGGATGTTCGTTTGGTGATCCGGCTTGATCGTCCCGTCAGCGGGATCGATCGCGAACAGCACGGTGCATTTGAAACCATGATGTTTCGACAGGATCTTCGCCAACTGTGGCAGAGCTTCTTCCGAGCGGTACTCATCATCGCCGCTGACAAGCACGATGTGCTTCCCCTTGCCGGGGCCTTCACCACCCTCGAAGACCAACCACGGATCGGCGGCACGGACAGACGATGTGAGCAATCCCAAAACGGTCACGAATAGAGATAGAGACAGTCGAAGTTTCACAGGGCTACCTCTCGTCAGGGGAATTTGAGATTTCAGATTTGAAATTTGAAATCTGCATGGCGACATCGTTTCAAGCTGGAGCCGAGCAAGCAAGGGACGGCAAGTCTTTGCGAGCCGATTGGAGTTCTCGCGCGTACGAGTGAACATGATCTCCGTTGGGTCGCGGTGAAACGGCTCGACATTACACTTCTTCATCGTTCTGATTTGTTCTCCTCGGAGGTGCCGCGATGCGGATTGCGATTGGGCAGATGTGGCAAGAGTCGAACACATTCAATCGGAATCTGACGCGCTGGTCGGACTTCGAGAACTGGGGCCTCGCTGTCGGACAGCAGATTTTCGACAAGTACAGCGACACGGGCGAACTGGGTGGTTTTCTGTCGGCGGCCAAGCAGTGGCCGAAGCGATGCGAGTTCATCGGTCTCGGGCGGTTCACCTGCTGGCCGTGGGGAGCGGTCGAGGCGGCGACGGCGTCTCGGATTCTCGACACGTTCAAACAACAACTGGCAATCGCCGGACCGCTCGACGGCGTGGCTTTACATCTGCACGGAGCGATGGCCGCGGAGAGCGATCCCGACTTGAGCGGCACGTTGCTCGAACGGGTCCGCAAGACGGTCGGTCCGGACGTGCCGATCGTCGCGACATTTGATCTGCACGCGAACATCACGCGCCGGATGTTGAAAAACGCCGACGTGCTGAGCGGCTATCACACGTGTCCGCATCTCGATTCGTGGCAGACCGGCGAGCGAGCGGCGGGCGCGTTGTGGAAGTTGCTGCAAACCGGCGTTCGGCCGCAAACGATCTGGCGCAAGCTGCCGATGCTCACGGCGGCCGAGTATCACAACACGTTTACCGGACCGCCGGCTCCGATTTACGAGCAGCTCAAGCAGCTTGAAGCCGAAGACGACGTACTGGCCGCAAACGTGGCGATGGTCATGCCGTGGTTTGATGCTCCGAAACTGGGTTGGTCGGTGATGCTGACGACTCACCGCCGCGAGTCGCACTGGGAACAGGTCGTCGATCAACTAGCGGACAAGTGCTGGAGTATCCGGCACGACCTTGAAGCGGTCGAACGGTTTCCGCCTGACGTGGTCATCAAGAAGGCTCTCGCGCACGGCGGGCATCCGATCGTCATTGGCGACGGAGCCGATGCAACGAACAGCGGCTCGACCGGCGATGCGACGAGCTTGCTGCGCGAATTACTGCTGGCCCCCAACATTCCCAAGGGCGCGATCACGTTTATGGTCGATCCAATCGCCGTCGCCGAGGCGTCTCGCGTGGGTGTCGGCGGAGCATTCGATGCCGACGTCGGCGGACGCTTGGCTCCGGAGTATTCGCAGCCGGTGCGTGTGCGCGGGATCGTCGAGAGGTTGCAAGACGTCGAATGGACGCTCAGCGGGCACATCAGCAAGAACCTGCCGGTCTTCATGGGCCGCGGCGCGATCGTCCGGTCCGCAGACGTGCAAATTCTTCTCGTCGAGCGAGGTGGTCCCGGCAGTTCGCCTCGGCTGTATGAATCGGTCGGCCTCGATCCAAGGAATTGCGGCATTGTGGTCGCGAAGTCGCCCGCTGGGTTCCGCGCCGATTACGAACCGTTCGCGGCGGCGACATTTTTGTCCGACGGCACCGGCTGTGCCTCGCCGCACTGGAGCGACATGCGATTCGATCAGGTCAACCGGCCACTCTGGCCGCTCGACTCGATCGCCACTCCGAGCGAGGCGAGTTGGTGCGAAGGCGGCTGGATCGAGTGAAGGCCAAAGTGTTCAAGATGGGTCGCGTAGCGGCCATTGCCGCTCGGCGACAATGGAATCGGTGCCAACTGGACGAGAGGAAAGCGATGAGTCTGCTCACACAAAGTCGTTCGGTGCTGTGTTGCGTGATGCTGTCATTCATGGGGCTGATCGGTTGCGGCAATGCGACCACGCCGGAAACGAAAACTAACGCAAACGCTGTCAAGCCGATCGTGAAACGAAATTCGAACCCCGACGAATCGTCGTCGGATGAAAAGACCGCCGCCGAGAAGCCGACCGCCGCTGACTTAAGTCGGCCGATCGAATCGTTCGCTCCGGTGAAGCTCGGCGGCGGGAACGCATCTTCGGCCAAAGCGGGCGTGGCGAAGAACGTGCCGAACGAGAAGCAAGTCGACTCCGTCATGGCAGCTCTCAAGCCGGTGCGAGTGCTGGTCGGCGCGTGGCACGGGG
>CAYSHJ010000669.1:0-8548 GCA_964430385.1 uncultured Planctomycetaceae bacterium | reverse complement strand
GCGTCGAGCACGCTCTTGTCGCCGCGCTGCACTTCGTCCTTGAAGAGTCGGTCGAACGCCAGCGACGGGTACAGTTCCAGCGGCGTCGGCGTGGTCGGCGAAGTCCACGAGATGTGCGAGCTGTAGAGCATCGAGTAGTTCTTGTGGACGGATGGGTTCGACTTCTCGCAGCCCAGCACAAGGCTCGGCACTTTCGTCGATCGTCCGTGCCTCTGGGCAACCAGTTGGTCGATGCTAGTGCCGGAACGAATCTCGCCACCGGCCGCCAACGGCGCACCGGAAAGCAGATTCCCGGTCTGCGAACTATGGATGTTCCCTTTCAAGGCTTCGGCATTGAACAGCCCGCGGATGAAGAGCAACTTCTCACGGAAGTCGGTCAGCGGCGCGAGCACCTGGCCGAGTTCCATCTGCTTCCCTTCGCCTTTGGCCCACCACTCCCGAGTGTGAAAGCCGTTGCCGGAAAACAGCACCGCCAACCGCACCGGAGCCTGACTGGCCGGCTGCGAGGCTTTGGTGGCTTCATCGCCCCACACGGTGAGCGACTCCATCCACGGCAACGCCATCGTGACGCCCACGCCACGCAGGAAAGTTCGACGAGAGAACTGATGGCTTTCCAAGATTCGGCTGTTCATGGTCATGCTCCGGAGGAATTCGGTTGGAAGGACAAATCAAACATCACCCGGTGTTATCTCGCGCTGAGCCAAATGGCGAATGGCGAGCACCAGCACCATGTCTTTGCGGATCGTGAAGACTGCTCGGTGCGTCGCCCGCTTGCCAATGCCGAACCGAAGATCACGAATCTGAAACGGAAATCGGCTGCTTTCATGCGACAAAGAGTACCGTTCAGGTTGATCAGCAAGAGATTCGATTGCTTCGGCGAACTTGTTGTACCAGTTTGCCGCTTGTTCCCGCGATCGGTGCTCCGCCCACCACGAATAAGCCGCTTCGAGATCGGCGTGGGCACGATCGGTGAGAACAACTGGAGACTTCATGGTTTCGTTGGAATGTTGTGTTTGTGCCGAAACTCGGCGTCGATTTCCGAGAACGGGCGAAACCGTCCGGCTTTCATGTCGGCGATGCCTGATTGGATCGCTTCGAGATCGTCATGTTCGTGTTCCAGAGCCGCCATCGCGGCCCGCAAGACGTCATCCTCGGAGTGATAGGAACCGGTCGCGAGTTGCCGCTTAACGCGGCTGTCCACATCAGGGGGAAAGGCGTAATTCATGGCGCAGTTCTCCTTCGCGAATGAGATCGTAGCGTCTTCAGCCGTACGGCAGGTAGACGTTTGAGCCGCTGATTCTTAGGGTCAATTTCAATTCCGACGGACTCGAGAGCGGTCACTCCCAACAGCGGTTCCACGTCGTCGTCACTGATGATAATTGTGCCGCCAACAATCTCGCCCATGAATTCCAGGTCGGCCGTTGTGATGTCGAACGTGAACTCCGAGCCATCGGCCAATTCATAGACTCGTTGTCCTTTCGGCTTGAGTCCTATGGCCTCCAAATGCACTCGGGAAACCATCGAATCGGTCGCGCCCGTGTCCACAAGAAAAAGGCCATCCCAACTCCGGTTTGGTTCGGCGGGATTACGAACCGTGACAGTGACCTGAGTTGCACCCATGCTTCTTCCTTTCGAGAGACATTATTGCCGCGCAAGTCCAATCAATCGCTTGAGGCTGAATCCTTTCCACGAATCTCTCGGAACTGCCGACTGCGAACGATTGTTTCGACCGCGACCGAGAAACGATAGTCGTCTTTCTCCAATTGTTGCTGAATCTCCTTGAGCAGCGGTTCGTCGGAGAGTTGAATGCCTCGGCCGAGCGAATAGCCCAGGAGCTTGCGGCAGAACTGGCGGAGCACGGCGTCCCGGCGATTCTTCAACAGGTAGTCGCGCAGACCGGAGAGGCCGTTGATCTCGGTGCCGTCGGGGAGTTTTGTCGTCACGTCGATCGGCCGGGCGGCGAGGTCTTTCTCGCGGCGTCGGCCGATGGCATCGAAGCCTTCGAGCGCGAAGCCGAAGGGGTCGATCTTTTGATGGCAAGCTGAGCATCTCGCGTCGCTGGTGTGCTTCTCGGTGAGTTGTCGCACGGTCAGACCTTCCGTTGCGGTTTCATCTTCCGGAAGTCGGGGGACGTCTTTGGGTGGCTTGGGCAGCTTTTCGCCGAGCAGCACTTCGCTCACCCAATTACCTCGCAAGATCGGGCTGGTACGCGAGGCTCCTGATTGCTTCGCGAGCGTCGCCGCGAGCCCCAAGATGCCGCCTCGGCCATGTTGCTGGATGCCGTCGATGCGCCGCCATCGTAGGTCAGTCTTTCCAGGCTGACTCGTGTCACCGTTCGAGTCAGGCTGGAAAGCCTGACCTACGGTGAGGCCATAGAACTTCGCGAGTCTCTCACTGACGAACGTGTGATCGGCGTCAAGCAGGCTCAGGACCGAACCGTCGCGTTGGAACAAATCGGTGAAGAACAGGATCGCCTCCTCATACATATCGCCGCGCAGTTCAGCGAAGTCGGGGAAGTGCTTCTCGCTCTTTTCGTCGAGCGAATCAAAGTCGTAGATGTGCAAAAACTGGCAAGCGAATTCGGTCGCCAGCCGCCGCACGCGCGCGTCAGTCAGCATGCGGCGAGCCTGTGCGGCCAAGACAACCGGGTCGCGAAGCTGACCGGCTGCGGCGACTTTTCGCAGTTCTTCATCGGGTTGAGACGACCAAAAGAAGTAGCTCAACCGGTTGGCGAGTTCCCAGTCCGAGACCGGTCCGGCCGTCGCCCCTGGCGATGCTTTTTCGAGTCGATACAAGAACGCTGGCGACACGAACACGCGCGCGAGCGTGAAGCAGAACGCTTCGTCGTGCGGCAATTCTTGCTCGCGCAGCTTGCGGTACAAGCCGCGCAGTTCGTTGGCTTCAAAGTCCGTCAGCGGGCGTCGATAGGCTTGCGAGGCGACGGCGATCAGCGCGTCGATCTGTCGCGGCTCCGCATCGACCAGCGTTTTGCGGAACGCGGCCTCGCGGTCCGCGAACGGTTTGCGAAGCGGCTCGAACACTTTTGGATCGGCGTCTTGTGTCGCGTACTGAATCAGTTGCTCAAGAGCATCAACCTGTGTGAGAGCATCCAGGCTGACAAACCGCAGTTCGTCCCACAACGCGTTGAGCCGCTCGGTCTGGGTCTCGTCGAGCATGAGTCGCTGCAACTGGTCGTCCTCGCGGTAAAAATGCGTCAGCGTCACAACTTCATCGACCGGCACGATCTTGGTGTAGCACAACGCGATCGGAAACACGGATCGGAATGTCTCAAATGCCGATTCCATCCGGCGACGTGCGGCGCTGCCGTCATTCACGAGCACGGGCGTCGCGTGCGAGACGCCGCGGTTGTTCGACGTCCACAGGCCGTTGGCGTTGGTCTCGGTCGCGGTCGTGGGCAACAGTCCGGAAGTTCGCTCGGGCTTCACAGTCAGCACTTGCAGTTGAACGCTTCCTTCGGCTCCGGTTTCGCGATGCAGCGTGCCAACGGTGACGAGTTCGCAGCC
Source organism: uncultured Planctomycetaceae bacterium (assembly GCA_964430385.1). GTDB lineage: Bacteria > Planctomycetota > Planctomycetia > Planctomycetales > Planctomycetaceae > CAYSHJ01. Next base: position 5,024 of record CAYSHJ010000669.1, on the reverse strand, counting down.
TTCGACCAGATCGGCCGGCAACCGGACTTCAATGATCGTCGGCGCCTGCACACAGAGGCTCGCGGAATCGACGGCCGAGCCGTTCGGATGCTTGCCGAACAGTGCCGGGTCAACTCCCAACACTGACTGGCTTGAATCCGGTGGTGAGGTGCTCGGCTTTGCGGTCAGCGCATTCCTCGCCGCGCTGAGCAGCGGTCCGCCGAGCGATGCCAATTGGCGATAGAGGATCGCGTCAGGGCTGTCCTGCATCTCCGGCGGGCCAGACACCAGCAACTTTTGGACGTCCCCCGCGAGTCGTTGTTTGTCTGCCGCGGTCGCCGCCGATTGCCATTTCGTCAGCACTGAACCGCCAGGTATGACCACTCCGGCATCGCCTGTGGCTGGCTCGGTGTAGAAGTGCCAGACGCCATCATTTCCCATGCGGTCGGCGTGCGGATTCCCCGCCAGGACATCGGGCGATACATCGCGTGCGAGATTCCATTCGCGATCGCCGCCACGGAGCGTGAGGTCGACGGCCGTGAGATCGCACGAGTGATTGCCGTCGCGCGGGCCGATGAGCAACGAGACCAAATCGCCTGGCTTGACGGCAACGTTTTCGACTGGTCCGACGCTGACCTCTTTCGCGCCTTGGGCGATCCCGGCGGCCAATCGTTGTCGCGTGTTGCCGCGTCGCAGTTCCAGGGACCAAGTCACGCCGTTGCCGCATTCGGGATGAGCATGTTGCACCGTCGCCTCGACACGCATCGAGGCCGCGACGGGACTGCGCCAGCCGATGACGACTTGCAGTGACGGCGACGGATGCACGGCCACTCCGTGCGGTTTCATGTTGCCGGGAATGCGGACGTGCTGATCCGACGAATTCGCGACGACGCTCATCGCGTTGTCGCTGACCCAGCCCTTCACGAAGTCATAGCCCGCGGAGTTCGTGCTCTTCTGCGTCAGCAGCGAGTCGATCTTCACCGCGCTGCCGGTGCCGATGCCGAGGTAGTCCAACCACGCCGCGAGCAATGCTGGTTCGACTCCGTGCTTCTGCGCGAGCGGGCCGAGTTCCAGACGCTCTTGGGACTGGGTGGCTTCGACCGCCGCTGCGAGACACTTGGCCGCGCTCACAAAGAGCTTCTCGCGACGTGCGATCAGTTCGCGGCTCACCTCGCGCACGTCGCGCAACAACAAGTCCGGTCGACCGGGTGCGACGAATCGCGGTCGCTCCCAAATCACGAAGTCGTGTTCGTGGCCGTCGCCGGCTTCGCTGGTGACGAGATAGAGCGTGACGAAGTCTGGCAAACGGGGGCCGTTAGGCCCCTGGTTATTTCCCGCGCCGAGAGGCGGCTTGCTTCCGGCGCTAGTTGCGCCTGCCGTACCACCAAGGGCCTCACGGCCCCCGTTCACCGGGCCGGCCAGTTTCAGTCGCAATTCCTGGCGTGCAGCCAGCGGCGTCACCGGCTCTTGCCAGGCCTTGGGGCCGCCGACTTTTCCGATATGCCCGACGCTTGTGAATCGCCACAGTGCCTTCTGCCACCGGCTGATTTCGGCCGCCAGTGGAATCGCGCCATCGGCCTTCGCCGTGCGCCACTGGTTACGCACCGCGTCAAGCAGCAGCGACGGCTCCCGATCATTCAGCATCGTCCACAGAATGCCGAGGTACTTCGCGTTCAACCCGCGCGCCTTCGCCACGGCGGCAATCGTCTCCAATGTGGCCGCGTCGCTCCGCGACGCGACGTCCGAGTCACGGAGTGACTCGGCTACAGCAAACGTCGCCGCCAAATACTTCTCGATCGGCAATCGCCCGCCGTTGTTGGTGTCGAAGACGATGCCCTGCAGGTTCACCTGCGTGCCACCGCCAACGTCAGTGAACTCACGGTAGAACTCCCGAATCCGCGCGAGGTCATCATTCGTCCAATCGCTGCGCGTCACCGACGGCGAGAACCGAAACCCATCCGGCAGCAGCACCGCATGCCGAGCGATCTCTTTGCCCGCGTCGAGATACTTGGTCAGCAATGCTGGTGACATCACCAGCGCGTTGCCTGTGTTGGTGAACCCTTCCCCCGCCGCGCTATCGGCCGGAAACTCGCGCGCCGGATTCAAATCGACCCCCGTCAGGTCGTGGAGCGTGTAGGTGTATTCGGCATTGCTGAGCCGTCGCAGCACGACTGGCCCCGGATCGCCGGCACTCGCGTAAGCCTCGGCGTTGAGATACCGCTGGACCCACCCGCGAAATTGCTTTCGCTGCTCGGCCGACGGCTGGCTGAGAAAATCCTTGGGCGGCATCTCGCCGTTGTCGAGCATCTCGGCAACCTTGATCCAGACTTTCGTCCCGCGCCGCACGTCATCCAGTTTCACGAACCGTTCGAGGTCCAGTTCCCCTTCCTGCTTCGCCGTCGAATGGCATTCCAAACAGAACTGCTTCATCAGCGGCCGAGTCTTCCCTGCATACTCATTCGCCAACCCGGCGAATTCATTCGGCTGCGGCTCAGCGCCGAGGATCGTCGTCAACGAGCCAAATGCGCCCGATAGCAATGCCACAACGAAAACGAAGCAGCGAGCGACTCGCCTCATCTCCTGGCACGCCGCGCTTTTGTCGGAGAATTGGTGTTCCCGCCGAGACGCAAGGCTCGCAGAGGAGGCCATCGCAGTCCCACCGTTCTGTGTCATGGTCGTTTTCATTGCCCCTCAGTCCTACGAACGAGCTTGCCAACAACATCGACAACTGCAACCGTATTACAGGTGTTGTGATCGGCTCCGCTGGATGGGTTGAATTCTAGCAACTCGATCGACTGCGAGATCTACTGCGCAAGTTCGTCTTTCCGTTTCTCTCTCTCCCGAAACTGGGGAGAGAGGAGACCGGAACGCCGCCAAAGAGAAATCCTCCTCGTACAAACCCCACCCTGCAAACCTTCTGATTAGTCCTCAAACATCAAACTCAGGAGAGGCAATGTCAGTCACGATCGGACGGTTCGGCATTCGAATGGGCATTCCGGTGGCAGTCGTCGTTGCGGTGATCCTCGCGGTGAGTGCCAATTGGGCCGCCGCTCAATCGCCGACGGTCAAAGTTCAAACCGACGTCACCGGCGAATGGCCGCAGTTCCTTGGTCCGCAGCGTAATGGTCTGTCGAGGGAGACCGGACTGCTCGATCGCTGGCCCGAACAAGGACCGAAAGTCGTCTGGCGTGTCGCCGGCGGAGTCGGCATGTCGGGCTTGGCCGTGAGTCGTGACCGAGTGCTGACGCTGGTCCAGCGTGATGGAAAACAGTGGCTCGTCGCTCTGAAGGCACAGACAGGCGACACGGTTTGGCAATCGGCGATCGCTGCGGAGTATCGCAACGCGATGGGCAACGGCCCGCGCGCGACGCCGGCCATCTCGGGCGATCAAGTGTTTGTCTTCACCGGTGAGGGCATTCTGGCGGCGGTCGATTTTCGAGACGGCCAGCAACTCTGGTCGCACAACGTGGTCACGGCACTCTCCGGCAAGCAAGCGGACTACGGAATGGCCTGCTCGCCGTTGGTGGTTGGCGATCAAGTCATCGTGACGGCCGGCGCACCGCAGGCGACACTCGTCGCGTACGAGACAAAGTCCGGCAAGCAGCTTTGGACGGCGGGCAACGCTGCGGCCGGCTATTCCTCGCCAGCGCTCTTAAATGTCGGCGGAAGTCCACAAGTCGTGGTCTTTACGGGGAACTCGGCACTCGGCGTTGCGCCCACGACAGGCACGGTGCTGTGGACGTATCCGTTCGAGACGAACTACCAGTGCAACATCGCCACACCGCTCGAATACAAGGGACAGGTCTTTCTCTCGTCGGGTGAGAATCACGGCAGCGTACTGCTGGCCCTGAAGTCGCAGTCCGATCGGTTCGAGATCAGCGAAGTGTGGAATTCGTTTGGCCCCAAGAGCGTTTTGCGAAATGAGTGGCAGACGTCGATGCTCTTGGACGGTTATTTGTATGGCATGGACAACGTCGGCGGCGCCGGCCCGATCACACACCTGACGTGCGTCAATGTGCGGACTGGCGAGCGGAAGTGGCAGGAGCCGCGTTTCGGCAAAGGCAACCTGATCGCCGCCGACGGCAAATTGTTCATCACGACGATGAAAGGCGAACTCGTCGTCGCGCGCGCGTCGCCTGAACGCTACGACGAAATGGGACGCGAGACAATCCTCGGCGCAACCCGCCAGGCCCCGGCCTTGGCTCAAGGGATGTTGTATTTGCGAGACGACAAGGAAATCGTGTGCCTCGACGTGCGCAAGCCCTGAGAGCGCGACAGAGTGTGAACTGGTCTTCCGCCAGTTCGACTGTATGAGTTGACCCCAGCCAGCTTGTCTGGCTGGTGAACGAGACTGGTGAGCTAGCAACCAGCCCTCTCCATCCTCCCCTTTCTGCCTCCGCTTGCCGCCTTTGGCGGCAAGCGGAGGCAGAAAGGGGAGGCGAGGAAAGGAGGCGGTGTCTTAGCTTGTCAATCTTCGGCTCCAGCCAGGCAAGCTGGCAGGGGGCCAACACAAAGTCATACAGTCGAACTAGTAAAGTCACTCCTTTGGTGACTCACCAAAGAACGGAAACAGCCGCTTGATATCTTCAGCGGTTGGGCGCGAGCCGTGCTCGCAGAATTCAAACGTCTCGGCCTACCTCACAGCTTTGCCGCGGTCTTCACCGTAGAGACCGTAGAGGCGGATGAGTTACTCGAACTGATTCAGGAGTTCGCGGGGGTGGCTTTCTTGCGAATCCGCTCGCGGTCACGACAATCCTTTGTTCGCGACCGTTCCCTGCGAACAGGACACCGGGCTGATTTTGGCGGGACGGAAGCAATCTGAGCAGTCTGCGATTGGAGACCTGTCGCTCGTGGCCAAGAAGAAACCGCCTGCTGCCGCCGCCAATACTTCCGCTGGCTCGGACGCGCACGTCGAAGAGGTCACGCAGGAGATGGGCCGCTATCTGTGGGAGCACCTGCACCGCCGCCGGCCGTCGATCTTTGAAAAGCGTTGGTGGGATGACCGCATCCTCTCGTGGGCGATGGCCGACGAATCGGTCAAAGTG
>CAYSHJ010000668.1:0-6012 GCA_964430385.1 uncultured Planctomycetaceae bacterium | reverse complement strand
ACAGACGGGGCACTGAGCACCGTTGGGATGACAGTGTTGCGGAGGACAGTGCTGTGGAGGACACGACGATGGGCCGTAGCCTGACGGGCCGTCGTAATACATCGGACCGGGCGTCGGTCCCGGCAACTGAAAGGACGCGGGACGCACTCCGGGGCCGGGACTTTGTCCACGCACCAAAGGTCGACTGTTCGAGCATCCGACCGAGATCGTCGCCAATCCTAAAACGGTCAATCCGACCCACAGTCTCGATTTCATGTTCGGCCTCCTTGCCTCGACAAACTCTCGAACGAAGATCCCTACGTTTGCTCCACGATACGCTTCCAAGTTCGGCAAAGCTCCTGAACTCGCCAGCTTCCAGTCGCTGAGGCGTTCCGTTCGACAGAATATATCGGCCCGCAGCGTCCCCGGAATTCGAAGATTCAGCAAACGTGGAAAAGACAACGCAGTCTCTCGATTTTGTCGATCTTGCAGGGGTCTCCACATCCCGGTAGATTCCGCTCGACTTCACTGCCGACCGGCTACTAGTCCAACTTCATGCATGCGCGGCGGTTCGGCACAATCCGTCGCGTGTTGCCAGCAGCCGTTGGGAATTCTGAGTTCAAGGGACTGACCAATTATGTTTGTCGCCGCCTCAACCCGCTGTTTCTCGGACAAGGGGTTTGCCGAAGCGTGTCATCTGCTGAGCGATCTGGAATTCGACAAGATCGAATTGTGGTTCGACGACGGCAGTCAGCATCTGCGTCCTTCGGAAGTGGCCGCCAACACCAACGGTTTTTTCACGCAGTTTCGAGAAGTGACGCGACAGATTCCCGTGGCATTCGACTTGGAGCATGACGTCTCCGCAGACGTGCTCCAACAGTTGTGCAAGCTCGCAAAGCTGATGCGCGTGGCTCAGATCACCGTGTCGGCATCGCCGATAGGGACACCGTTCAACGAAGAGATTGATCGTCTGCGGACGTTTGTTCAGATCGCTAGTCAGGAGTCGATTCGGCTTTCCATTAAGACCAAATCGGGATCTTTGACCGACGATCCACGCACCGCCGTGGAGCTGTGTCATTCCGTGAGAGGCTTGGGGCTGACGCTCGATCCCAGTTATTATCTGTGCGGTCCGCACGCGGCACGCGGGATCGACATGCTGATGCCGCACGTCTTTCACGTGCATTTGCGGGATACGACCGCGGCGCAGCTGCAAGTGCAAGTCGGCTTGGGAGAGCTGGACCACTCGCGGCTCATCTCTCAATTGCGGAAAGAGAATTACGAGCGCGCGTTGTCAGTCGAGATTCTGCCCGAACTGCATGACGCTGACACGAATCGGCTGTTGGAGCTGCGCAAGTTGCGGATGTTGCTGGAAACGCTGCTGTAAAACTCAAGCCGCTGAGTGACGAACTAGACCAGACCGACTCGCGCATCGACGTCAGGCACGGCCACGATGCCCACATTCTGGAGTCGAGATCGTCGCCGAGCTTCTTGCAAGAAGCCCTGTACCGCTTCCTGCGGCACGTCGGTTCCGCCGCACCAGACCTTGCCGGCCACCAGACGTTCAAGCGGCGTGCCGTGCCCGAGGTACACCACGCCAAAGCCACAAATGAGTTTATACTTGCCGAAAGTCGACAAAATCGGTGAGCTATTACCGTTTCGCAAGCGATTTCCCCAGTCAGGACGAAATCGGGAGGTGTCATGGCAGCTCGGATTGGTTGGAGTCATCCTATCGTTAGCCGTCGCGCCGCGTTGCAGGCCGGAGCCATCGGACTGCTCGGACTTGGTACGAACCATCTCGACGCGCTGCGAGCGGCCGCCGCTGCGGGGCACGAACGATTTCCGACCGCGAAGTCGGTCATTTACCTGTTTCTGTCGGGTGGACTCGCCCAACAGGACAGTTTTGATCTGAAGCCCGACGCGCCGGACAATATCCGGGGCGAGTTTCGTCCGATCGCAACGAAGACTCCCGGCATCCAGATTTGTGAGCACCTGCCATTGCTCGCCCAGCGGAGCCACTTGTGGTCACTGTGTCGCTCACTGACGCATCCGTCGAACGACCATTCGCTCGGCCATCACATCATGCTGACGGGTCGCTCGGACGCGCCGGTGGGATTCAATCCGTCGCAGCCCGGGCCGTTCGACTGGCCATCGATCGCGTCCGTCGGCGGCGCAGTCACTCAGCCGCGTAACAATCTGCCGCCGGCCATCGTGCTGCCGGATCGCTTGGTGCATTACTCCAGTCGAGTCCTCCCCGGGCAGTTCGCGGGGATCATGGGATCGCGACGCGATCCGTGGTTTGTCGAGCTGTCGCCATTCAGCTCGCTCGGCTACGGAGCGTATCCGGAATACGAGTTCGATCATCAAGAGCGGCCCAACCTGCCGCGTCGCATCAAGTTTGAAGCTCCGAATCTGTCATTGCCCGAAGGAGTCAGCTTCGGCCGCTTGGACCGGCGAGTGGATTTAGTCCACTTGATCGACCAGCAGCGGATTGAACTCGACCGCAGCGGCTCAACGGAAACTTTCGACCGACATCGCCAAACTGTGCTGTCGCTGTTGACCGACGCGAAGGTGAGGCAAGCGTTCGACGTCACGAAGGCTTCGGATGCCGATCAGGATCGCTACGGCCGCAATTCGTTCGGTTGGTCACTGCTGATGGCCAAGCGGCTGGTCGAAGTCGGCGTCAATCTGATTCAAGTGAATCTCGGCAACAATGAAACGTGGGACACGCACGGCGAGGCGTTTCCGCATCTCAAAGATCAACTCTTCCCGCCGACCGACAAGGCGTTGTCCGCGCTGCTCGACGATCTCTCGCAAAGCGGTCTGCTAGACAGCACGCTGATCGTGATGGCGGGGGAGTTCGGCCGCACTCCGAAAGTTTCGCACTTGCCGCAGTTCTACAAGCTGCCCGGTCGAGATCACTGGGGCGCGGTGCAGACGGTCTTCTTCGCCGGCGGCGGAGTGAAAGGTGGCCGAGTCATCGGCTCGTCCGACAAAATCGGCGGCTATCCGGCAACCGATCCACAGCGTCCCGAAAACATGGCTGCGACGATTTACTCCGCCCTCGGTATCCCTGAAACCGCCGCCTGGCACGATGACCTCGACCGCCCGCATCACATCTACCACGCCGAACCGATTCGCGGGCTGATGTGAGATCTGCAAACGCCTGTCGCTTGTGCGCGAAACAGAGACTTTCATCGTTCTGCATCCCTCGCGCTCGCCTTACGTGAACAACTCCGATTCCAGCCCTTGGTATTTGGCCACGCGGCGCAGGTCTTTGAGCAGTTCCGCGGGCGTCTGGTAGCGGTCTTCAGGCCGCTTGGCCAGCATGTGCATCACGATGTCTTGGAACATGTCGGGGATGGAGAGTTGAAACGTCTTCGGCTGGGGAGGCTCTTCGCTGCGAATCTTGGAAACGAGTTCCGGCAGAGACTCGGCTTCATACGGTGGGCGACCGGTCAACAGCGCGTACAGCGTGGCTCCCAAGCCGTAGATGTCCGACCGGCCGTCGGCGGTTTCTTGCATGCGCGTCCGCTCCGGAGCCATGTATGAGACGTCGCCAATCAGTTGGCCCGGCTGAGTCATCTGCCGCGCGAGCGTCCCTTCCAACGCTTTGGCCAGAGTCAGATCGCTCAGCTTGACCACCTTGTCGCTGGTCCGCAGCAAGATATTGGACGGCGTGACGTTGCGGTGGATGATGCGGTGCTGAGCGGCTTCCTCCAGCGCCTGACCGATATGTATCGCGACGCGAAAGGCGTAGCGCCAATCCAACATCCCCGCGACGCCGATCCGCTTGATGACCTGCGTCATGCTCTCGCCTTCGACGTACTCCATCGCCACCCAGCAATACGGGTCGTGGATGCCCGCCGCGTGCAGGCTCACGATGTTGTCGTGTCGGATCGGACCCATGACCTTGACCCCGCGGACGAATCGCTCCTTCTGTTCCTCCGTGCCCGAGTAATCCGGCGAGAGCACTTTGATGGCCACCACACGATCCTTTTCCGTATCGCGGGCGCGAAACACCATCCCCGAACTGCCCCGCGCCACGACCGATTCAATCACGTAGCGGGAGAACGATTCACCGACCAGTTGTTCCAACGGAGCGACTTTCGACGACGGCTTGGGCCGGCCGAAGGCGCTGCCGGTCAGCGTGCTCTCCTCGCGCGAGCCTTCGAGTTGATAGCGCAGCAGCGTATCACCGATGCGAATCACGTCACCGGGTCGCAGCGTGTGTTGTTCGATCGGACTGTCGTTCACCTGCGTGCCCGCGGCGCTGCCCGCATCCTGAACCAAGACCGATCCGCCGTCGACCTGCAACCGGCAATGCGTGCGCGACACGCGAGGATCGTTCAACCGCACATCACACGCCTGCCCACGCCCGACCGCCAACATTTAGCCGGCGATCAGTTCAATGCGCAAGCCCTGGTCCGGACCTTCCATCACTTGCAAGTGCTGCTGCATGGGATGCTTCCCGACGTTTGGTTCGCTGATCGTCTGATTGCCGCGGATATTCTCGAACGGTATAAAAGATCTGCACGAGTCTTGCCACAGGCTGCGAGAACTTTGCCATGTTCGTGTGTTCTTTACGGAGACAGCGTGATGCGAATTCATGATTGGAGCCGAGTTGATGACGGCACCTTTCACCACTTCCACCATTCCTGGATTGAGGAAATTCAACGTGCCCTGAATGGCGGATTGTTACCTCCCTGGCTGTACGCAATGGCCGAACAGCAGGTGTCGGAGTTCGGCCCCGACGTGTTGGCATTGCAGGCTCCGGGGACGGCGAGCGGGCAAGACTTTGACGGTGGCGTGACTGGCCTGCTGGTCGCTCCGCCGAACGTGAAAATGACAGCGCAGGGGTCGCGGGATTTTTACGCGCGAAGACAGAAATCGGTCGTCGTACGTCATGCCAGCGACGACCAGATCGTGGCCGTTGTGGAAGTCGTGTCCCCCGGAAACAAACCGAGCCGGCAGCGGTTGGATGCATTCGTTCGCAAAGCGTGCTCACTGCTGCATCAGGGAATTCATCTGCTGGTTTTGGATTTGCATTCCCCGACGCATCGCGCGCCGGAGGGGATTCACGGGGCGATTTGGGGCGGTATCAACGATGACGATTACCGCCGGCCGGAAGACAAGCCGCTGACCCTGGTCGGATATGAATCCGACATGTTCGCGGGCGTGACCGCCTACATCGAACCCGTCGCCGCCGGCGATTCACTCCCGGAAATGCCACTGTACGTGGCCACGGACGGCTACGTGTTGGTTCCGTTGCAACCCACTTACGACCGAGCCTTCGCTGCGCTGCCCCGTCGTTGGGCGGATGTGCTCGAACAACCGTGAAGGCATCGCATCATCGAGTCGGCGAATGGTCTGGTCCGCCGCGATGGCGTCGAGCCATTCGGTCGGGGCTTGGCCTTGGTCACGCAGCCAGTGGATCAGACTCAGAGCCTCTCGCGCTCGGCGCGGGTCTCCTGACCCCGCCGCTCGGATGACCGAACGTCTCCTCCGCTGGTTTCAGCCTTCTGGTCACGTTGTTTGACTTCGCTCTCGCGTTGCCTGTTTCGGGGAGACCTGTGGTCCAGCGAAGCGGCGGGGTCAGGAGACCCGCGCCGAGCGCGGAGCTACTTCCATTCGCGAGCGAATTGCAGGGCGCGCTGGCGGACTGGCTCGCTGAGGGTCTGGTCCGCCGCGATGGCGTCGAGCCATTCGGTCGGGGCTTGGCCTTGGTCACGCAGCCAGTGGATCAGACTCAGTGCCTCACGCTCCGCACGCAGTTCCGGTGTCCGCGGCCGCGCGTCCCAAAGCCGGACCGTCTGATCCCAGCTCGCCGACACCAGTCGTTTTCCGTCAGCGCTAAACGCTACGGTCGTGACGAAGTTGGTTAGGCCTTTCAACGTCAGCCCTGTGAACGTAGGGTTTGAACACTTGGATTTGGGCTTTCTCAGATTGCTTGAAAATGAAATCGTACCGAGTCTGACGGTTGGAACTCGAATCTCAGTCTTTGGCACGAAAGGCGACAAGGATGTTGCTCAGTGC
>CAYSHJ010000667.1:0-1937 GCA_964430385.1 uncultured Planctomycetaceae bacterium | reverse complement strand
ACTCTTGCCCGTCGCGTTCGGAATGACGGGCAAGAGTGCCCATCCTCCGGCGGCGGTTGTCGCCGTGGTCTGATGCTCGATGGCGGCGATGGCCTCGACCACTTCGCGCGCCGATTGCGGCCGCTCGGAAGGTTGCTTGGCCAGCAGTCGCAGAATCAAGTCCGAAACGGCTTCGGGCAAATCGGGATTGAGGTCTCGCGGCGGCTTGGGTTGCTGCATGCCGATAGCCATCAGGATCGCCATCAGGTTGGCTCCCTTAAACGGAACCTCGCCCGTGCAGAGCCGGTAGAGCATCGCTCCCAGGCTGAACAGGTCGGCGCGATGATCGACGTGTTCGCCCTGCGCTTGTTCGGGAGCCATGTAGGCCGGCGTGCCGGCGACGGTTCCAGTCTGAGTCAGGTGCAGCTCATCGTCTGTCGCGCGCGCCAAACCGAAGTCCAGAATCTTCGCTCGTGTGGGCGTTTGTGCACTGAGCGGCACGGCGCTAGCCGCCGGTAATTGCGATCGTTCGGCACCGGCGCTCGCCGTCGTTGGCGAATGCGCGTCACCGGCGGCTAGCGCCGTGCCGCTCACATCCCGAGTTTCCAACCAAATGTTCGCCGGCTTAATGTCGCGATGGATGAGTCCTCGCTTGTGAGCCGCCGCCAAACCCAACGCCACTTCTCGTCCGATGCGTAATACGTCTGCAAGTGGCAAGGAACGTTCGCGGCGCAAACGGTCGTCGAGCGATTCGCCGTGCAGAAACTGCATCGCCAGAAACGGCACGCCGCGGTCATCGCCGACTTGATAGATCGTCACGATGTGATCGTGCTCGATGGCCGCCGTCGTACGCGCTTCGCGGAGGAATCGCATGCGTGCTGACTCGCTGACCGCCAGCGAAGGCTTCATCGCCTTGAGCGCCACTCGCCGCTGCAACTGCGGATCTTCGGCCAGAAACACGACTCCCATGCCGCCCGCGCCCAACACCTTTAACACGCGATACGGCCCCAGTCGCCCGAGTTCATCCGGGGCTTGCGGCGGAGCGAGAAAGTCGTACAGCGCGCGCGGCGGCTGTTCGGCGGACGAAGCCTCAGACCTGGAAGGCCGAACAATCCGGATGTCTCCGGCCGGCACATTTGCGGGAGTGATCGAACCCTCAATGATCGTGTTCGTCGTGGATAGATCGAGCGGCGCATCGGCTGGCCGAGCCGCCTGCGACAACTTCGAGATCAAGGCCGTGACCTCCGGAGGATCGGCCTGCAGCAGCTCGGCCCCACGTGCTCGCACCAAGGCTACCAGCGTGTCGTCTGCCTTCAGCACCTCGATGGTGTCCTCGCAGCGGGGACACTGTTCTAAGTGCTGCTCCAACGCATCGGATGCCGCATTTGGCAACTGGCCCAAGATGAGTTGCTGGAGTTGATCCGAATTCGGACAAGCGGACGTTTCCGACATGACTGACCTCACGAGCTGAAGGGTCTTTGAGAAACCTGCCGCTTCCTTGTATGCGCCGGCTGGGAAAATGTTTCACGAAAATTTGGAAATTTATCGTTGCCGATTCCGTCCGTCATTCGGGTTTCTCGCAGTCAAGGAGTTAGCTCTACAGCGTACGTTCAAGGATGTCCGGTCCCGTCGCCCCCGCATCGGGGGAGAGGGCTAGGGTGAGGGGCGAACACAGTTCAGCCATCGGCTGAGGCAGAACCCTGTAAAGCAAACGTTTGAATTCCTAGCGTGGCGCGAAGATTTTTCAATTCTTCTGGGTCTGGAGTGGCTGATGCACCTTGCCACAGAAGTACTGTGGCAATTCCACGGTGGATTTTGGGAAGGCATCACTCCGATGTCCAATGGTTGAAGTCTGCGGTCGAAGGCCGGTGCTGCTGGGAAGAAACCTGCCAATTGCGTGTCAGGCGCTGGCAGAGACTTCTCGGCCAGAGAAATCCTTCGGGCTCCATTGGACATCG
>CAYSHJ010000666.1:0-1937 GCA_964430385.1 uncultured Planctomycetaceae bacterium | reverse complement strand
GAAACCGTTCATCGGCATCAACACGGATTTCCGCCCCGCCTCGAAAGAACACATCGCGCTCTCGTGGATCACCAGCGGCTACTACGACCAAGTCAGTTCCGCCAAAACCGCGAAGTCTCCCGGCGGCATCCCGATGATCATCCCCCCCCTTGGCGGACGACAAGGATCTGAAACAATTCCTCAACCGTGTCGACGGAGTGGTGCTTGGTGGCTGCTCGATGGATCTCGACCCGCGACATTTGGGCCTCGACAAGCATCCCGCCACGCGACCGATGCCGACTCGGCGCGAAGATTTCGACCGCCGGCTGTGCAAAATGGCTGTCGAGATGCGACTACCGATTTTGGCCATCGGAGCGGGCATGCAAACGCTGAACGGTCCTTTCACCGACTCCACACAACCGATCGTCGGTCATTCGACAGGACTTCGGGCGTAGCACGTTTCATGCTGCATCGTCACGCGGCGATGGGAAGCTGCATCGGAGTCCCACGCGTTGGCGTGAGGCGGTTGCCGTGAGGCACCGGACGATGCGGAGCGGTTGCACGTCGTCCGGCGGCTGACGCCTGCCGGCTCGCCGAGTCTTTGGGTATCAATGATTGCTGGCGGCCGGTCGGTGATTGAAAGAGCGGCGCGGTCAATGCCGCGTCGTGACTGAGGTCCGCTCTGGAAGAGAACGGCGCTCGAGCCCGGCGTCGACCTGCCTCGCTTCCGTGTACGGGTCACGTTGCCGCAGTTCTTCGTGAGACCAACCACTGGCTACAACGGCGCGGCGATCTTCAGCGATTCTCCTAGCTGTCTCAGAGCGTCCGCGTGGTCACGATGAATCGGTATGCCGTCGACGCTCCAGCGTTCGGCGCGTTCCCATTCCAGTTCGCCGGGGAGGCGAACTTTGTCAACGCCTTCGGCGGGCGCAAGGCCACGAATTTCGGTCGACGCCGCGCCGAGTTCGGTATGAAACTTTTCAAGGTCGCCGAATTTCTCCGGGTCGATCACGTAAAAGAAATGTTCCGAACCTTCGAGGTGCGGATCACGCTTCTTGCGAATTGGCATCTTGCGACCGACGAGTGGTCCGGCCAATAACGAACACTGAAACGCCAGGCCAAACCCGCGTGCTCCAGCGGCTGGCAACAGCGTCTTCGCGGCGTGAGGATCGGTGGTGGCGTTACCGTCGGCGTCCAAGGCCCAGCCGTTGGGCAGAGGCAGCCCGTACAGCTTGCGTGTTTCGACTTTTCCCCACGACGCCTCGGCACACGCCATGTCCAAAACGAACGGTGCGCCGGTGCGGCTGGGCGAGCCCCAGGCGAAGGCGTTATTGGCCACGGCCGGTTGTCGGCTGCCGTACGCGGCCACCGTCGCTCCCGCCGTGTTCGTGGTGCAGTAGCCGATACAATTTTCGCGAATCGCCATCAACACGTAGACCGAAGCCGCTCCCAGATGCTGACCGCGCGTCACCGCCACCGTACCGGTGCCGATCTCCTTCGCCTTCTTGATTGCCAGTTGCATGGCCTTCGTCGCTGCGACGTGTCCCATGCCCATATTGCCGTCGATGACAGCCATCGCGGGCGTCTCGGTCACGGTCACGGTGCTGGCTCGCGGGTCGATGTTCCCGTCGTTGATCGCCTGGATGTATCGCGGCAACGCTCGGCTGCCGTGAGAGTGAATGCCGCGCAGGTCGGTCTCGACCAGCCGGTCCGCGACGATCTCAGCCTCGACCGCGAACATCCCTTTCTTCACCAGGACACTGACGATCCAGTGGCGCAGCGGCTGAGCTGACACGATCACTTCTTGAGAGGCGTCTCGAGGAATGTCAGGCGTGATGGCGGTCATGAGAAATCCTTGTGGTCTTATCGAGGAAGTCGATCACGGATGGCAAGCATTATGGTCCTTAAGTCCGAGCCAAGCGATCCAGACTCAAAAAGCCGATTGGGAGATGGGTGGT
>CAYSHJ010000665.1:0-7863 GCA_964430385.1 uncultured Planctomycetaceae bacterium | reverse complement strand
GCTTGAACAATCAGAGCATCAGGGGGCTGACGCCCCCCGCCCGCCAGTCCCTCAAGCGTCTTCACCGTCTGATCGTCCTCTCGGCGACATACCGTCAAGCGAGCACACCGTGCGACGACGGCCTCGCGGCGGATGCGGGTTCTCGATGGCTGTGGCGATTCCCGCCGCGACGGCTGGAGGCGGAGGTGCTCCGTGACACGATTCTGGCGACCAGCGATCAACTTGACCGCCGCATGGGAGGTTCAGGATTCGACCTCTTCGAGCCGAACACGAATTACGTGCGGGTCTACAACTCCAAGCAGGAGTTTTCCACGGCTGATTTTCGGCGCATGGTTTATCAAAACAAACCGCGCATGCAACTCGACGACACATTTGGCGCGTTCGACTGCCCGGACGCAGGCCAAGTCGCACCGAAACGCAATGTCTCGAACACTCCGTTGCAGGCGCTGAACCTGCTCAATAGCCGCTTCATCGTTCAGCAAGCCGACTTGTTCGCAGAACGCTTGCGTCGCGAGTCGGTCTCCGACGTGACAGCTCAAGTGATGCGAGCCTTCTCGCTGACCTTAGGACGATCTCCGACAGCCGAAGAATTCGCCTCCGCCGAAGCGCTGCTACGCGACCACGGCCTGGCAGCCCTCTGCCGTGCACTGTTCAACGCCAACGAGTTCTTGATCGTGTTTTGACGATACAAGCCCGAATTGCCAGCGAAAAAACGATTGTGAAGTCCCCTCGCCGGCGATTTGGGCCTGTGTCCGTCTGCTCCATGCGGTTGGAGCGTTCAGCCTTCGCCGCCGAGCGTCAAGTCGTAGACCGTGACGACCAATCGATGTTCACTGTCACGATGTGCTTGAGCCGCTTCGATCCAGCGCTGCAACTCGACTTTCACTTCATCGGCGATGTACTCGAATGACAGTTCCTGCGCGATTCGGTCGTGCAGTTCAAGCAGCTTGAAGTACAGCAGACCGTCTTTCGGTCCCGGGCAATTGCCGTGAGCCGACAGTTTCCACAAAGCAAGTTAGTTGACCGGAACCACGGGATTAAACCCAGCGCTGCCGCGCTTACCTGGCGGTTCCACACGATTGAAATCGATACCACCAGCCGCCGAACTGCCGATCAGTCCGGAGAACCTCCCGTAGTTGCCCGCGTCCGAAGCACGAATTGTCGACGTCGCGCTACCACCCACGATTTCCATCAAACCGACGGCGGCAACGTTGGTGATATTGGAATTCGTGAGATCCCGACGATCGAGATCCGAATTCGATTCGGCGAAGGACTCGATGATCATCTGCCACTTCTGCAACGTTGAGGCTGTTCCCGGAGTTCCCGATTCGGGAACAAGGGCACTTTCAAGATCGGGAACCTGACTGTTCTGTGATGTCAAGAATTGAAGAACATCTCCAGCCGGGTCGCGGCGTTGGCGAATCCCGGTCTGGAGATCCGTCGCATCAATGTTCTGATCGAAAAAGTCGATGCCAGGCTCACGGATTTGCTCCCGCAAAAAGGCGGGACCAAGATACTGCTGGAATGGGTTATCGAGGCCGCCAAAGATCGTCTGGCGATCCCTGAAGAACGCGCGATCTTCATCGGTGCCAAACTGACGGCGATCGCCGAAAGTCAACGGAAGCAAGTTATCTTGAGTCCACAACAGCGGTACGACCGGATCACCATTACGATCCGTCGTCACGTTGTTGCCGATGTCTTCCAATCGGTCCAGGTGGTAAAACGACTGCGATTTCGAAAAGCCCGCTTGCCGCACGAGGCGATCCGCGCCTCGGCCTGGAATGAAATCATTGATTCGTGAATCGAGTCGGGTGAAATCTGCATCACCCACTTGATACTCCGCGTTGATATCGCGGAAGCGGCGGTTGTATTGAATATCGTTTCGATTTTGCGCAGCTCGCGCTTGGCCGGGGTCGAAACCCGCCAGAGCTTCGCGAATTGCTTTATAGGTCGCGAGGATCTGTTCAAAAACCGATGGATCGGCCTGTTCTTCAAATCGGACGACTCGCCAGAGGGTCAGGTTGTTGGCACTCAGGTTCGCTGGAAGAGTGGCGAACGTGCTATCCAGGTAGATATCGGTGTCATTGTTGTTATTGTTTTGTCCTCCGCCTTGATTACCACCTTGCGTCTGTTCCACAATTCCGGCGATGCGGACGACGAAACCTGTGTCTTGGTTATTATTGTTATTGGCGGAGTTGTTTCGGTTGACTGAGGCAAAACTGGGATACGTTCGAGGTTGGGGGTTGTTGTTGTTGGCCGGCGGTGGAGTGGTGTCTAAAAACAAAAAGCCACCCGTTCGAAGTTGAGTGCCGACAGAACCCAGGCTGATTTGACTTCCGCCCTGGCCCCCGCCCCCCCCCCCCTGAGGCATGCTGCGGATCAGCGTGGGACTTACCAAATCGAAGTTTCCAACCACTGGAACAGGTGCCAGTATTGCCACTTTGACCTTCGTGCCCACGTTTCCAAAGATGCTGTTAAACGTGTTATTCCGCCCCGCCAGAATGTCGTCACGGTTGGCTTCCAAAAAGCGAATCGCCAACTCCACCTGTTGCTGAGCCACAATGTGATTGTTGCGGATGCTCTGGGCCGCCGCCGTAAACCGCATTGGATCAGATCCGTTGGACGGGTCCAACAACGAATCAAACACCAAATTCGCCGCGTCTTGTGGGCGAATGATACCGTTGATCAGTCCCGGAATCCTCCCAACATCCGAGAGCGGGTTGGTAACATCGATCGGAGCGATCCTCGTTCCGGTTTGAGCGACAGTCACTCCTGGGAGAGCAACCGTGAGAGCCATAACGCCGAGAACGACAAGCCATTTTGCGCGGATCATGGAAGGAACCCTTGCCAGGTCGAGAGACACGGACGAAGTCGAATGCGGAGATGTCTCGTCTCCCCGACGAAACATAGCTCCCGAGACAATCTACTCAGTTGGAAAACCCGCCGTCAAAGGTGATTTACGAAAAGTTTTCGCCGCGGGACCGGTCACCCCCCGACGCACAGCATCTGCAGATCGGCCAGTCCCTTCCGATGGCAGAAGTCACCAAAGGACTCTCCGCCACGCCGATCAAGTTTGAAGTAGGCCAAGAGGGGTGATACCGCTGACACGATCTCTTCCAACGGCACCAAATCTTTGTAAAGAAACGCCAGTCGCGTTCCCTCGGCGTTGCCACCCAAATAAACCGTGTATTTCCCGCGCGCCTTGCCAACCAAACCGATGTCAGGTGTGTACGGGCGAGCACAGCCATTCGGGCAGCCGGTCATATGCACGGAAATTCGCTCGCTGATCAGGTCGAGCCTTCGCAGTTCCGCCTCGAGGGCATCGATGACGCCCGGCATGACACGTTCTGATTCCGTAATGGCAAGATGGCAGGTCGGGAGCGCGGGGCAGGCGATTGAGTAACGTCGGATCAACGTCAACTCCTCGGCCGGCACGATGCCGTGCTCGGCCAGTAAGCGATCGATGTCCGCTTTGTCGTGCGGCTGAATGTCGCACAGAATGACTCCTTGCAGCGGAGTGAGTCGCGCGTTCAGCCGGTACCTTTGCAGGATCGCTCGCAGACCCGATTTCAGCCGCATTCTGCCATCGTCCTTGATCCGTCCGTTCTCAACGTTGATACCTAAGAAGAGGTTGCCGTCTCCCTGCTCGTGCCAACCCATATGGTCATCGACGCCAGTGATTTCGACGTTCCGCGGAGGCGCCAGCTTGCGTCCGAAGTGCTCCTCGACTTTGCTGCGGAAGAAGTCGAGTCCTTGATTGGCGATGACGTACTTGAGCCTTGCCAACTTACGATCCGCACGATTGCCCGTATCGCGATAGGCTTTCGTCACGGCGGACGCCACATCCACAACTTCGTCTGGTCGGACAAAAGCCAGGCGTTTTGCAATCGCGGGAAAGGTCCGCTTGACGGCGGGCGTGACCCCTTGTCCGCCGCCGACGCAGACGTCGTAGCCTTCGATCTGACCGTTTTGATGCACGGTTAGGAAGCCAAGATCGTAGGTGAGCAGATCGACGCAGTTGTCTTCTGGCAGACCGAAACCGACCTTGAATTTTCGAGGCAGATAGCGTTCCCCGTAGATCGGCTCCTCGACCGGCTGAAACTCGGAGACGTTTTGTTCTTCGCCGGTTTGTTCGTCGCGCAGCCAAACTTCGAAGTAGGCCGTGGTTCGCGGACGCAGCAGATCGGCGACACGAGATGCCAGCTCCTGGTTGTCCCGGCGAATCGAGTTCGAATAGATCGGCGCCGGGCAGGACATGACATTGCGGCTGACGTCGCCGCAGGCCGCAAGGGTGCTCAGCTTGATGCGGTTGATCTCGCGGATTGCGTCCTTCAAGTCCTTCTTCAGGACGCTGTGAAGCTGCAAGCCCTGGCGCGTGGTGACTCGCAACGTGCCGTTGCCGAATTGCTCGCAAAGGTCGAGTTCAGCGAGGAGTTGCTCGGCTGTCAGTCGGCCGCCCGGGACTCGCGAGCGGATCATCATGATGTAGACTTTTCTTTCGCCATGCCCTCGATGATCGCGGTCATCCTGCTGATAGGTGCCATGATGCTTCAGTAAAGCTTCAGAGTCGTCGCTAAATGGTACGTCTGGTTGAAGCAACTCTTCCGCGATCATGCCGCGAAGTTGGCGGCTGCCTGCCTTGATGTGTTCGGCCTTGCTAAGCTGCGGTTCGTCGGACATCGAGTCGTTTCCTGAAGCTCGTCGCGGTCAATCGTGGCCGAGCAACAGACTCTTCCGTTGCCCGGATGTTCAAAACATCTCCGAGTGTAGTGGCGACGATTTGCCATGAGTAGCGAGGCTCCGGCCGAGAAAGTGCCACTCAACGATGGGCCGCATCGGGTGCACAGGTCGTCTGCCGGTGTGAGCGGCCGACTGCTCGATGGTCTGTCGTGGCTCTACGCCACTGGCTGCGGAGTCGGCCAGTTTCCCGTGGCTCCAGGAACCGCGGCGAGCTTATTCGGTCCCATGCTGATCGGCGCGTGGCAGAGCCTGCACCGATCGACCATCGAAGGTGTGGCCGCCTCCGTCATCGCCGTTTTGTTGGGAGTGGCCGCTGCCGGCCGAGAAGCTCGACGCTGCGGAGAGACTGATCCCAGTCACGTGGTCTGTGACGAACTCGCCGCGTTTCCCATCGTCTTCGTAGGAATCGACGTTGTCAGTGCCTGGCACGTCGCTGTGTTGGGTTTCATTTGGTTTCGAGTCTTCGATATCTGGAAGCCGTGGCCGATCCGTCGACTGGAACGGTTGCCCCGAGGATGGGGCATCATGGCCGACGACCTCATGGCCGGAGTCTTCGCTGCGATGGCCTTGCACGCCACGCGGTGGCTCTTGGCATCGTGGAGTTGAGATTTGAGATTTGAGATTTGAGATTTCAAATTTGAGATTGGGGAGCATTCATGACAGCCACAATTATTGACGGGAAAGCAGTCGCCGCGCGGATGACGGCCGAGATCGCCGCAGACGCCGCGGCGTTTCAGCAGACGACGAGCAGCATGCCGCACTTGGCGGCCATCTTGGTCGGCGAAAACTCAGCCAGCACGGTGTATGTTCGCAATAAACAGAAAGCCTGCGAGAAAGCCGGGCTGAAGAGTTCTCTGTACCGGCTGGCGGACGACTCGACGGAGGCTCAGTTGCTGCAACTGGTCGAGCGGTTGAATGCCGACTCAACCGTGCATGGCATTCTCGTTCAATTGCCGCTGCCGAAGCATTTTCGAGAGCAAGTCATTCTCGATGCGGTGTCGCCACACAAGGACGTCGACTGTTTTCATCCACAAAACGTGGGATTGCTGGTGCAAGGCCGGCCGAGATTCTTGCCTTGCACACCGGCCGGCTGTCAGCGGCTGCTCGCAGAATACAGCGTTCCAACCGCCGGTGCTCACGCGGTTGTGCTGGGACGCAGCGAGATTGTCGGCAAGCCGATGGCCTTGTTGCTCGTTCAACGTGGCGCGGTCGCGGACGCGACCGTTACGATTTGCCACAGTCGCACGCGCGATCTGGTTTCCATCGTTCGTCAGGCCGACATCGTGATCGCCGCGATTGGCCGGCCACGATTTGTCACGGCCAACATGATCAAGCCCGGAGCCGTCGTGATCGACGTCGGGATCAATCGTGAAGGAGACAAGCTTGTCGGCGATGTCGACTTCGACGCGGTGCAGCATGTCGCATCCGCGATCACGCCGGTCCCCGGCGGCGTCGGCCCGATGACGATCGCCACGTTGTTGCGGAACACGCTTACGGCGGCACAGCAAAGTCAGCCCGTTGGACAATGACTGCCACGCGAGGCACCAACCAGCACACACAGCCGCCTCGTCACAAAGGGGCTGTGCGTGTTTCATGAGCAAGCAGCGCGGCACTTTTGCGGCTACGGCTGCAAGCCGGCCGTGGCGTGGTCGCATTGCTTCTTTTGAATCGCTTGATAGACCTCTTCGCGATGCACCGTCACTTCACGAGGAGCGTCGATGCCCAGGCGGACTTTGTCCCCTTGGATCTCTACCACCATAATCGCGATGTTGTCACCGATGATGATCTTTTCGTCTTTCTTACGGCTGAGTACCAACATGGTTCTGTCCTTGGTCCGAGGAGTAAAGCATCAGAAGGGCGTCATCAAGACTCGCCCAATGCTAGGTCAGAACGAAGCCATGGCCAGCCGAAGTTTTCCAATTCTGGATTTGCCCCGTTCGGGTTGAAACAATCAAGGGGACTGTGCGGGATGCACTCGACGTCGCGAGCCGAAAACGAACTCTAAATCGCATTGACGAGATTTCCGTCAGCATCGATCATCGCCGAGATCAGTCACGACCTGAGACGCCAAATGGACAAACAATCTCACAACGTGATCTCAGCGACGCAACGGCTGTTGGCCGCGAACGTTCAATTGCGCGACGAACTTCAGGCGGCGCGGACAGAGATCGAATCCAAGCAACGTGAATTGGAGTCGTCATTCAGCGAGGCTCGCACCGACACACTGACCGGCTTGCGGAATCGACGCGCGTTCGACGAAGAGCTCAATCGCTTCTTCGCTCAACGCCAGCGACAAGGCATTGGTTTTTCACTGCTACTGATTGACGTCGACCACTTCAAGGACGTGAACGACCAATTCGGTCATCAAGCCGGTGACGCGACCTTGCGGCAAGTGGCCGCGTTGCTTGCCAAAACGATGCGTGCCATGGACATCGTTTGCCGCTATGGCGGCGAGGAATTCGCCGTGATCTGTCCCGGAACCTCGTTGTCGGAGGCTCGCACAGCGGCTCATCGGGCTCGGGAAGCGATCGCGAATACGCCGGTCGTTTGGAACAACTCGCCACTACGCGTGACGACGAGCAGTGGCGTCGCCGAAGTCGCGGCGGCGGAGATCGCCGATGCCCTGATCGCGCGTACGGATCAAGCGCTCTATGCCGCCAAACAAGCGGGGCGAAACTCCGTGTTCCAGCACACTGGACTTGGCGGCGTCACGACTGTCGAAATTCCGGCATCAGCCACGTAAACAGATGTTGGCAACTTGTGGCTACGGCGCGTCGGGAATCTGGCACGACAGGCCACCTGCCGCCGGGATGTAGCATTGCTGGACGTAGTCCATCACCATGCGGTCGGCATTGAAACGCCAGCCCAGCGTACGTACGGCGCGCTTCATGCGCTTGATCCACGGCAGCGGCAAATCGTCAGGATCTCGTTCGTAGTACATGGGAATCACCTCACGACGTAGCACGTCGAGGAGGTTTTTCCAATCGCGCTCGTCTTGGACTTCCTGATTGACGTGTGTTTGGCCGGAACCGATCGCGAAGCCATTCGTCCCGTCGTACGCCTCGGCCCACCAGCCGTCGAGGATCGAGCAGTTCAGCACGCCGTTGAGCACCACCTTCTGGC
>CAYSHJ010000664.1:0-1914 GCA_964430385.1 uncultured Planctomycetaceae bacterium | reverse complement strand
ATCCCTCGGCTGCGGGCTGCCAACGTCTGGATCAAGCGCCGCGGCAAATCGGCCGGCTCGGTCAGCAGTGTGTGGAACGTCGTGACGAGGGGCTTGCGAAGGTCGCGCACAAAATCCAACACGCGCGAGCCCCATTCGCCGGGGTAGAGACCGAACTCGTGCTGCAAGCTGACCACGTCACACGGGCCGTCGTTGGCCACTTCGGCCGCCAGGCGGTAGGCGTGCTGGCGGCTGTGGTCAATGACGTGGACCACGCGCGGGTCGTCGTAGGAGAGCGTATTGGTCTTTTGGATGGCGGCGATCGACGAAACCGAATCGCGCGCCGCCAGATCAACGGCGTCGGCGGAATCCCGGGTGAACGTTGCCAGCCCGCACTCTTCAGGCGGAAAGGTCGAGATAAACAGCGGTTGTACGGTTTGCATTCGGCACCTCCTGAGGTTCTTTCCTGGTTCCGAAACAATCATGCCACCTGTGGCCCGCAGGATTGCCTCGATCAACACACATCCGCACGACTTCACAATCCTTTCGTCCCTCGTGAGCCACAAAAAAAAACCATGCTTTCGCTGGCATCTGCCAAACAACAAAGGGAATTGGCGATGACCTAGGAACAGATCCTTGGTTCACGAGAGACCAACCTTTCCCGATTTTTTCTTGTCCCGAGACAGCTCACGAAATATCTGCGGACCGAGAACCGTGGCCCGCGGCATCGGGCTGCTGGACCGGACGTCCGCACGAATCCGTTCCGATACTTCCGATCGCAGGATGGGAACGTCGGCATCGGCATCGAAGCCCAGCTTCACTGTCCCGGCTCGAATCTCGAGAACCGTCACTTTGAGCTTACGCGGCCAACCGTCGGCGCCGCCGATTTCAACCGATTCCCGACTCTTCCTTGACAAGACCAACATTTGAGAACCTCCGTGTTTTACGAATGATTGCGTAGACCGCTCCCGTCCCCAGCCTGGCTAGAGAACTTCTATCTCGTTGGCCACGATAGAAACACCGGACAGCTCCATCGCTACCTGTTGCGCGATTTGTTTGCCGTAATAGGTGTTGACGCGACCATGCAAAATCAGCCCATCCTCACGAGCAGATATGCGGAAGTCGCGCACCCGCATGCCGAGCCGATGATGCAGGCCCGCTGCGATTCGATCAACCAACCCGTCATCGTGGGCCAATGCGGACGCGGTGGACTGAACGTGCATATTGATCCCTCCCTAGATCCTGAATGATCGTTGCTGTGCGATTCCCCGTATCGAGCGAACTTCCAGGGCGCACTCACGGCTGAAGGTCGATTTTCGTCCCTTTCGCCACCGAACGGAGAAAAAAAGCCGACGTGGTGAAACACTTGGAGGTGTTTCCACCACGTCGGCTTACTCTTTAACGCGCCCACCGGCACGAGCCGGGTTGCAATTTATCTAGTCGTCCGACGACATTGAGGAACGGCCATTGATCTCACGTCGCCTCCCCAACACGGCGGATTGTACCGTTCACGAGCGGGAAAGATAGTAGTCTGTTGTTATTCGTCGCAATCGGTATCATTGAGGCTGAAATGCCCGAGCGGACCCGCTGGTTTCTCTTCTGTCATCAGGACCGAAACCGGCGAAGAGGTCGTGCTCTTCACTCCGGCCGGCTCGCCTCTGGTCCGTGAACCGAAGAAAAAAGTTTGACTCGACGCGGCGCGTGGCAACAAGTGGACACGCTCTGAGCGTGTGAAAAAAATGTCTCTCAGGTGAGCGGGGCGGCGTCAGCCCAATGGCACTCACTTTGTGAGCGGCAGGGCGCTAGCCCAATGGCACTCACTTTGTAATTTGTTTGCGAAGGCGATCATGCTTGGCATGAGATTTGCGCATTCTGATAAAGAGTCTTTATCACTGCCAGATTGTCATGGGGGCACGGATGTCCGACCAGGGTGCA
>CAYSHJ010000663.1:0-5680 GCA_964430385.1 uncultured Planctomycetaceae bacterium | reverse complement strand
GCTTGCCGCTCACTGGCGAGTTCCGGCGCGATCGAGACGAAGTGACTTCGCAGCCGCGCGAGTTGTTCGGGCGAGCGGGTTTCGTGCGGCGTCAGCAACGCGGCCTCGATGTCGGCGGACATGAGGCTCGCTTCGACCGGACGAGTTTCCGTCGCGACAGAGACTCGGAATCGGCCGATTCCCGCGGCGTAGTAGCGTTCAAAGAGCATTCGCAACGTGAAGTTCGTAGTCCCGCCTTCAGGCGGATTCGCGTCTTTAACTTCCGCTTCGTCCGACCGCCTCAAGGCGGAACTACGAACGGCAAGCGGCTCAGCAAGTTGGAACACCGCGACGTGCGGTTTGCCTTGTCCGCCGTTGATTGACCAGCCGGTTTGTTTGTTATCGTCGAGCGCGGCCGCAGCGTTGCTGTTGCCGCTCGCGAACGTGTGCGACGCGCGCGCGAATCGAACGGTGCGCGGGGCCGTTTGCGAATCAGAATTCCACAGCACGTCGATGTCGCTGAGGAAGAAGTCTCCGTGCGGACCTTCGTAGTAGCCTCGGCCGGGGCCGTGCTTCGGAAGACGATTGTCCGGTAAAGCCTCGATACGAATCGCGGTGATACCGCGCAACGCGGTCCGGAATGTCAGCTCGTACAAGTCGCTTTTCGACATGTCGCCGCTGACGAAGATCGAGTCGTCGGCCTCGACGGTCAGCAGCGGCAGATTGCTCTTCGCGGCGACGGGGCGCAGCACATGCCAGCGGACGACGAATTGCTCGGCTTGCTTGAGCCAGGCTTCGAATTTCACGGCAAAGTGTTGTTGCCGACGTTGCTCAACGGAACGGATGTCTCCGGATTGCTGACCGAAGCTGAGGCGGAAGCGGCCGAGCGTGTGCTGCGAACCGAATTGATGATCGAGCTTGATCGTCCAGCGAGTCTTCCGGCCGGCAAAGCTGATGGGACGATCCAGCACAAAGATCGCCGCGCGGTTTTGGTTGAGCGGCTTCACGGCGTCGATCGCCCAGCCGGTATTCGGTTGGCCGTCGATCGCGTGTTGGATCGGGAATCCGTCTTGAGCGATGTCGGCTGTCGCGCGCACGAACTTCACGGGCTGAGCATCTTCCAATTTGTCGACGAGAGCGACTGTGGCCGTGAACTCCGTGAGCACAAAGTTTCCGTGCGGCGTCCGACCGGGTCCGGTCGATGGCAGCGCGGGATCGGTCAATGCTTCCAGCTTCAGCGCGGCGACTTGATCGGCCGATGCGTCGATGACAACCGAGTACGAGTCTTTTTCCGGATTCGTTCCCGACAAACGGACAGAGCCATCGTCAAGGATTTCGGTCGTTGCGCCGTTCGCAGACGTGACGTTTTCCGGCGGTACGACCTCAAAGCGAAACTCGTCTGGCGGCGGGAAGCGGTTCGGCAGGTCGGATTCGAGTTCGGCAATGCGGCGATCAATCTCGGCTCGTCGCGCGACAACTTCGGGAACCGGAACGTCGAACTCCGGCTCATCGGCGTTGTTGAGCAGCGCAAAGAAGCGGTAGTAATCCGTGTGCGGGATCGGGTCGAATTTGTGCGTGTGGCATTGAGCACATTGCACGGTCAGCCCCAGCCAAACGGAGCCGGTCGTGGCGACTCGGTCGGTCATCGCGTGGAAGCGAAACTCCAGCGGGTCGATGCCGCCCTCTTCGTTCAACATCGTGTTGCGATGAAAGCCAGTCGCGACACGTTGCTCGGCGGTCGCGTTCGGCAGCATGTCGCCGGCGAGTTGCTCGATCGTGAATTGGTCGAACGGCATGTCGGCGTTGATGGCTCGAATGACCCAATCGCGATACGGCCAAACCGAACGCTGCCGGTCCTTTTCGTAACCATTGGTGTCGGCGTATCTCGCGAGATCCAACCAGCGCCGTGCCCAGCGCTCGCCGTAATGTGGCGACGCCAGCAGTCGGTCGACGAGTTTCTCGTAGGCATCGGGCGACGCGTCGTTGACGACCTCAGCCGCTTCGGCCGGAGTCGGCGGCAAGCCGATCAGGTCGAGGAACACTCGCCGCGTCAGCGTGTGTCGATCGGCTGGCGGCGACGGCGACAGCCCCTCGCTTTCCAATCGCGCGAGCACGAAGCGGTCGATCTCGTTGTGCGGCCAACGCACGTCACGGACTTTCGGCAGCGGCTGCGATCGCGGCGCGACAAACGCCCAGTGTGGACGATATTCGGCACCGGCCGCGATCCAGCGGCGCAGGATGTCTTTCTGCTCGGCGGTGAGTTCGAACTTGGTCGACGCTGGCGGCATGTGCGCGTCGTCGGCGTCGGGGAGCGAGATGCGTCGCAGCAACTCACTGGCTTGCGGCTTGCCCGGCACGATCGCCGTCCGGCCACTCTCCGCCGGAGCGATCGCCGCTTCGTAAAGATCGAGCCGCAACTCCGCTTGCCGCTGTTGCTCATCCGGGCCGTGACACTTGAAACAGAAGCGCGACAGTATCGGCCGCACGTCTCGTTCAAACGAGGGAATGTCCGCCGCAAAAGCGGATTCCGACGCCCACTGGCCAAGAGTCACAACGGCCAGGATGACCCATCGAGCGTTCATCGTTCGTCCCTTCGTGGGAAGTTTGGCGAGCAATCACCGCCAACAAGTTCCTCGCGAAGGGGCCAAAGGTCAAGGATGATCAGCTCTTGTTGCGTCGCAGTTTGTTGACCATCGCCGAAGGACCGAGAGCGTTGCCTCGCGCGGTCTTGTCCTTTCTGTCCTCGACCTCTGGTGGTGGCGGGGGCACGGGTCCGGCTGGCTCAGGCTCAAGCTGGTTCGGCATGGGAACCTGTTCGGGACCCGCATCGGGAGCCGCTGGATTCGTGGGTGTCGCTTGAACCGGACACGTGGAAATCGGCACCACGACGTAGTAGCGTCTTTGCGGCTGACGCTCATGAATCGGCGTGAACGAGTTTTGATAGCGGCCGTACACTCCGTAATGGCAATCGCGCACATGCCATTGCGACGGCACGGGCGAAGGCGGCACGCGCCGCGGATTCGGCTGCCAGTACGGAACCTGCTGGTACGTGTAACCCAACTGCGTCGTGTCCGTCGGATTGGCGATCGTCGGATAGTTGCGATATTCGCCGGGGTTCAGCGTACCCGTGCCGTACCAGACTTCTGGCCAGTAACGGTCGTAGGTGACTCCGCGACGGACGACCGGCACTTTCGTGGGCTGCACCCAGCCATAATCCGGCGGCAGGATGTAGTAGTCGCAACGCGTCAACCATTTGAACGCCGGCTCCAGGCAACATGGCTGGCAGCCTGTGCGGCAGTATCCCGGCGCGCAGCAGTGTGGACACGGGCATCTGGAACCGTGAGGACAACTATCGGCGTTGGCGGTCGGTATTGCTGACGTCGCCAGCCAACAGAATCCGGCGAACGCCAGGGCTTGGAGCAAGCGTGTCTTCATGACAATCTCTTCGAGAGGGAAAGTGGATGGTCGAATTTGAAATTTGAAATTTGAAATTTGAAATCTGAGATTTGAAATCTGAGATTTGAAAATCAACGGATGGCGTCCGCTGCGATTACCAGGACTGGTTCCAGACGGAACGAGGCGGAATCACTGTGGAGATTGGTGTCAGGCGGCTCGATGGCATGCCGTTCGAGTAATTCATGGTGTGACGCACGGTCGGAGCCAGCGGCACCGAGATCGGCACGCCGTAGCCTTGAGCGGCGTAGAGTTGTCCGTCTCGTGGATCGAAGTAGTTCGGGCCCGCCGCATAGACCATGTCATACCATCCCAACGGTGGGACTCCCTGACCGCAGTTTCCCATCGGACAGAAATAGGCCAGCTTGCCTTTGCAGTGTGCGTGCAAAATTCGCGATTGCTCTTCATTGCGAGCTCGAAACATCGCGCATTGGCACGCCCACCAACTGTTGCACTTCTGGCACATCGGCTCCCCGTGTTCGGGGCAGAGTTCGTAGAAAGCTCCGGTACGACCATCGTCGAGGTATTCACTCCAATCGCCGGCCGAATCTCTCAAGTTACCGGCCATTCGGCCGACACCATCGCCCGAGCGATCGATAGTGTTTCGCATGTCACGGAACGTGTACGTTCGATACGGAGGCCGACAGCAAGGACACGTTCCCGGTCGGTGCGCGCCGTTTCGCGACTGGCAATCGCAGCCCGCGACGCATTGGCCCCTGCCGCAGCCCGCGCTGTTACAACCGCAACTCACGTTCCCGGCTCCCGGTCCACGGCCACACGCGCCGTTAGCGCATGCACCCGGATAAGCTCCGCAGGCCGAGCCGTTGCAACCGCAACACGCGTTCCCGGCCCCGGGTCCACGGCCACACGCGCCGTTAGCGCATGCACCCGGATGAGCTCCGCGGGCCGTGCCAACGCGGCACGATGTTGGCGTCTGACCGCACGACATTCCCGCCTCGAAGGCGACAGGCCGGATCGGACCTTGCATCGTCGAGTACGTCGCGCGCCGCTGATCCGACATCCGCACGACTCCTGCGGGGTCGGAGTTCGACGAGACTTCGCCAGCCCACGTCGACCGTGCGAGACCTTGCAGCGTCACCGCCGCGAGCATGATCCCCATGCCGCAGCGAAGAAGTTTCCTCAATGCCATGATTTTGCTCCCACATCCCTGTGAGTGTGATTCGGTCGTTTCGCGGAACGGATTTGGTCATCCGACCTACCAATGGTGCGGCGGCACGAACCCGGAGAACGGGGCGTAGCTGCTGCGATAATTCACTTTCACTTCCGTTCCTTGCAGTTCCCACTTGTCGTGCGACTCCATCCCGAACGGAGTCCACAACCAGCTCCCGTGGACTCGGTAGTAAAATGGCGGATAAAGCGACTTGTACTTGTGCGGGTACAGCATCTCGTGCGGAGCGAACGCTTGATTTGTGTAGACCGTGCCGCCGACTTGCACCGGCACGTTCGGCACGGGGCACGGGTACATCGGAGCATGCGTTTGCGGATAGCGTTGCGGCATCGGCGCATAGTAGGTGACCGGAGCCGCGTGAGCACTTTTGCCACCCGCCTCCTGTAAGGTCATGCCCGCAACCTGGCGCACCGGAGAGTCGGCGTACGGTTGCCGCTGCGTCCTGTAGACGCGACGATCCGCGAAGACATCCGTCGCCCAAACCACCACGATCGGGGCTATCATCAGCGACAATAAAAGCGGCTTCGGCATGTTTTCCTCCCTGTGGCCGCGACCGACGCTTCTTGCGTCGGCGTGCGACGAACTCATCGGAATCGCGTGCTGGCGAACGCTGGCTGCGTCCGCCACGCCGGCCACCACATCCTTGTTGTGACGATTGTTCCAATCGGTCGTGACCTGCCTGCCGCATCGGTTTTGACGGTTGTTCCGTGCGTCTTGACCGACAGCCGGGTTCCATTTCCCGCACAAGCGATACCTTCCGAATGATCGCTACATCCGGACGACTCATCGGCCCTTGCAAAGTCGGCAGAATCGTTAGAATTTCGCACCTTCACGGCCCTGCAAATTGCCTAGCCTGACAGTTCGTGGTTCCGCTTTGAGGCGGCGCGATCGAATGGCGGTCATCGACTGTGCCGATCCTTAGAACCTGTCCAAGAACAACACCGTGATTTGTCTGAAATCAGCCGGAACGCGCTAGCGTCCGGTTTGTGCGTCTCCAACTGAACCGGACGCTAGCGCGTTCCGGCTGATCAACACGATCTTGTTCTTGGACCAGTCCTT
>CAYSHJ010000662.1:0-2674 GCA_964430385.1 uncultured Planctomycetaceae bacterium | reverse complement strand
CGCAAGGCGTCGCAGTTCAGTCCGTAACCCTCTTCCAGCCGATGCGGGATGTAGTAATCGACCGTCGCTCCGGCCAGACGCAGGCAGTGCCACAACAAGCTGGTGGCCGTGACACCGTCGACGTCGTAATCGCCGTAAATCGTGATCCTTCGCTGCGAGCGAATTGCCTCGACCACTCGTTCGGCCGCAGTCGCGAGGTTCGGCATCAAGTCCGGCTCGTGCAAGTCGATCAACTTCGACTGCAAGAACGTCGCAGCCGACGCTCCCGATGCGTGTCCGCGCGCGACCAGCACTTGCGCCACCAACGCCGGAATTCGCAATTCGCGCGACAAGTCCTTCACGACCGCCGTGTCATGCGGAGCAAACCGCCAATGTCTTGGCATTGCACTGACTCCCTGCGCAAACGGACTCCTGATGGCACCACGGACGGATGGCATTACAGAATGCCCAATGAAAAGTGGCAAGTGGTGCGCGACATCCTGCTCCAGTCTTTACGGAGTCGTTCAGACTCAGTACTCAGTACTCGCCGTCGGACCCTGATCCCTAACGCGGCGAAGTGGACACAATTGGCAATTCGCAATTGTCATTTTGCAATTTGCAATCAGTCGGACGTTGCGCGCACGGCGCGCATCATTGACAACCGAAGACTCCAGCGAGGCACCGCCTCAGACCCCAAAGACTTGAAAGACCGCTAATCCTCGCTAATTGACGCTAATTCCGGAGACCCGGCCACTTCTTGATTAGCGCCAATTAGCGAGGATTAGCGGTCAAACAAACTTGACTCAACTGCGACAACTTTCGGAATCAAAGAAATCTAACGAAGCCCTAGCCATGCCTCACCGCTTTTGGCATCAACCGTACGTCGTGTGGGAAACCTCGCCGACTCCCACGACGGTAGCGGCTGTGCGTCCGGACCAAGTGCCGGAGGTGGATGTCGGCCAAACGCTGCGTTGGCTGCGAGTCAGTCACATCTTTCTTGTTCATGGCACGTTTGTAGGAACCGATCCGTTTGGCGTGGCGGAGCGGATTGACGAATTGACGGAGTCGGTCCCGCCGATGCTGCGCCCGGTGTTGAAGACAATCGCGATCGAGTCGTGGGGGAAAGTCTTGCGGTCGATCAATCAGAGACTCGCCGACCGTGCGATGGGCGAGACCGGCAGCTTCCGCGACGACTACCTCCAGGATTTTCGCTCCTTGCTTGGCGAGGACGATCCGAAGGTCGAGCGATTCGATTGGTCCAGCGGCAACGATCACGTCGCGCGGGCCGAGGCGGCGATTCAGCTCTTTAATCGCTTGACCGATTTGCCGATCGACGCGGCTCGTGAACGACTGCTGTTGTGGGGACACAGCCACGCCGGCAGCGTATTCGCTTTATTGACCAGCCTGTTGGCGAATGACCGCAAATCGGTTGAGCAGTTCTTTGAGGCGGCCGGTAAATACGCCGATACGCGCGCGGACTGGGAACGAACGCGAGAGCGACTGTCCGCCGCGACGTCGCCGCATCCGCTCGCGAAGGGACTCTTCCTTGTGACCTTCGGCGCACCGGTCCGATACGGTTGGGACCGCGCGGGATACGCGAAGCTGTTGCACATCGTGCACCATCGACCAGTGAACGGTTTGCCGGAGTATCAAGCTCAGCCAGCGTTGCCGCAGACAACTGATGAGATCTTCAACGCCAAGTACGGCGATTGGGTGCAGGCATTCGCCATCGCGGGGACCGACGTGCTGCCATTGGATCGCGAAAAGCGCGAGCTGCATCGAGCACTCGGCGAATTGTTCGAGACAGGTCTGATCGAGCCCGAACTCACGGGCGAGAAGACAATCCTTCAACACCTTCCGGCGGCAGTTCAGCAACGAGTCCGCGAAAAACTCAAAGACATATTGATCTTGCTGGAACGCTGGAAGTGCGGACCGCGAGTCCACAACGAAGGGGACTCCGTGTGGCTGTTTGACTACGGTGAGGATGAGACCGCGAAGCTCGGCCACGGCGTTTACACGAAACGCGCTTGGCTGCCGTTTCACGCCGCGCGCATCGCCGAGTGGTTGCTGACATCGACGGAGCGATGATGAGGGAGTCCGACTCAAACCCCGTAGGACGGATTGCCAATCCGTCCGAGAACGATGGAGCCCTGAAGGCGGATTCGGACGGATCGACAATCCGTCCGTCGGATGAAACTCATTCCGTCGCGCCGTATCTGTGGATGCTCGGCGGTGCGTTCGCATTTTCCCTGATGACCACGTTGGCGCATTTTCTGCGTGATCGATTTTCGTGGCAGGCGATCGCGATCGGCCGGTCGAGCGTGCCGTTCGTGCTGACGGCTCTGTCGGCGTGGTGGGCCAGTGGCCGACTGGTTGTGCTGGGGTCGCGAGCGTTGTGGTTGCGAAGTTTGGCGGGCAGCACCAGCTTGGTGCTGGCGTTCTTTTCATTCACGCGTCTACCAGTGGCCGACGCCTTGACGCTGACAAACCTGTTTCCAATTTGGGTCGCGCTGCTGTCGTGGCCGATGCTGCGTCAGCGTCCGCCGCCGTTCGTGTGGGGCTGCGTGGCGTGTGCGGTCTGTGGCGTCGCGCTCATCCAGCAACCGCATTTGGCGAACGGCAACTTCGCTTCGTTGGCCGCGCTGGTGGCGTCGATCACCAGCGCGCTGGCGATGATTGGTCTGCATCGAGTGCA
>CAYSHJ010000661.1:0-2750 GCA_964430385.1 uncultured Planctomycetaceae bacterium | reverse complement strand
ATGCGCTGCCTTTGAACCCATTTCAACGGCCATCATCCAATCCAACGCGATTCTCAAGAAACGTATGGAGTTCTCGGAACGCGGATCGCGTGTCAAATAACGGATGAGAATCTCGGACGAGTCAATCGGCTATCAAACGGTGGTTTTTCGGGAATCTCGAAATACGGATGAGTTGATGCCACGGCGGCACTCAGTACGCGAAAGATGAAAACGGAGAACGATGAAGCTCAGCAGAGGCGGCCGCGCTTACAGTAAGTGTCGTCCGCCAGTGCGCGTCAGTCATACCGACGAATGGTACTTAGATTTTCCGAAAGCCGTAGAGGCTCATGCGGAACGTAGAGTTGTGCGCGCCTTGGAGAGAAATCAATGGCTGGAATGCTTCGAGCGTTTGCTGCGAGACGAAGAGATCTGAGGAATAAGCTCCGGAAGATGTCTACGAGTCGATTTACCGGCTCACCGCCTTACGTATTCGGGTTCGGTCCTCTGCTGCAACCGGTTGGGCTGTGCCACTACAAGGCCACAAATAACGCTAAAATCGAAGAGTAAGTACAGCACGGCAATCACAAATCCCCCCATTGCACCAGGCGGGGATGCTACGATAAGGAGGAAGGTTGTGAAGAAGGTCAAGCATGCGTGTATTCCGAACAAGCGAATGCAGAAGCCGTAGACTCGATACTGCTCGAATAGCAGGCCATGATGCTTGCAAAAAAACTTGTCATTTGGGTTTATCTCACTTTCAGAAAGAGAAAAAATAAAATGTGCGGGTTGATCGCACGACTTAACGCTACATTTGCATGGTGTGCATCGCAAACAGATGTGCAGTTCGGACCATCGAATCGTCGTCTGCTTCGTCGTTACTGGACCTGCGTGGGTGAACGAGGTCTCGCTTGTGATGGAACCCTTCACCGTGCGCCGTACGACCTGGTTAGAACGGCACGCCTGACATAGCACCCCAGAAAGTCTTGACTTAACTTGATCTTCGGAATCAAAGAACGGGGGGGCGTAGCGTGGCCATCGGTTGATGCGCCCAGAGTGAAGCAGCAATGCAAGTAATGGAATAAGACATACTGGAAAAACTGCTGGAGTGACAAGCATTATTATGGCCAAGAGGACGCCGTGAATCTCGTTATCAGCAGGTGGAGGAGTGAACGGTATCAATGCGAAGGGAAGTACAATCAATAGCAAGTAGGCCACCGCATGAAACGCAATCCAACGACGGGTAATTGGGCCGAGGGGTTGGGGAGTTGCGCGACGGGCTACAGGCGCGGTCGCTCTGGATGACGGCGCTTGTGTCAGCTTATGGACAGCGTCGCTTGACAATGTTGTCTTGCCATCGCCCATGTCGACAGCCGAGAGGGGAGCCGGACCAGTTCCGGGTGGTGAGTACTTCCTTTCGCAGTCCCACCATTGTCTGGCGTTCGATTCTGCCAGGTCACGATTTACGTCGAACATCTCAATACATCGGTCGCAAACCATCCAGGCCGTGGACTGGCGTGCAATCATCGCTCCGCAACTGGCGCGAGCGAGTGGATTGCAGCAAAACTCAGAAAACGATGACACTCCCAATTCGGCAAGTCGGGACTTGTGTTGCTTGAAGTAGAATTGCCAGTACGCGGCAGTTGCCACGACCTGTGTTGTTGTGAGCAGGTATCCCTGCGGTTTAAGCACCTTTCGGCTGCAGATATCACAGTTGCCAGATTCAGGCACTTCCTCATCGTCAATCAAAGCCTGTGAGAGCTCTTGCCGTTGTTCCGCCGACGGCGGCATATTTAGCTTTCCACGAGCATTGTCAATCAAAGTCCACCCTGTGGCGGGACCACACGTCGGGCACTGGGGGAAAGTCCTGCCAGCCTCAAATCGCTGCACAGTGCTGTGGCGACCAACCACTGCTAGTCGATCACCCCCAAACTCCCCAATTCGCTGCGACAGAAGATCTGCCAGCCCTCCTTGCCCGCAGAATTGGCACCTGTACTTTCCCGTCTTTGGTACAACCGACCCCGGTGATAAGTTGGCGCTTTCGCTCATAGGAGCTTGCTTTCGATCTGATTTAGCCGTCCATGTGTCTGTGCCAAAGATTGGGACCCGCGCGCGACGGTTCCGCCGCTTCCTCGTTGGCGGCGGTCACGAGATGAGATTCTATCCGCGACAGCACGGATTCTATGGTGGCGCTGATTTGCACGCGAGCACGATGCATGTGTGCGTCGTCGATGTCAAAGGCCCGACGCGAGAGCCCGTCAATTTGCCCTGCGACGCGGGGAAGGTAACGCAGAA
Organism: uncultured Planctomycetaceae bacterium; assembly: GCA_964430385.1. Classification (GTDB taxonomy): domain Bacteria; phylum Planctomycetota; class Planctomycetia; order Planctomycetales; family Planctomycetaceae; genus CAYSHJ01. The sequence goes on along the minus strand of CAYSHJ010000661.1, from coordinate 479 downwards.
TTGGAATCCCGCTGACCAGCCGACGTCATTATCGAACGGCGTTAGCGACTTTGTGTCACGCCGCGTTCGGCGCGTTGAATGGTTGCTCATTATCGCTCAACACCCGGCGGCGGACTGCGCCGCAGAATGCCGACCGGACTGCGGGCGCCGCAGGCCATGTCAACCAGTCAACCAGTCTCAAAAAACGTTGCATTGATGCGCAGCCTTCGAAGCCATTTCAACGGCCATCATCCAATCGAGCGCGATTCTCAAGAAACGGATGGAGTTCTCGGCACGCAAATCGTGCGTCGAAAAACGGACGAGAATCTCGGACGAAGTCCGTCGGTCATCAATCGGTGGTTTTTTGGGATTCCTAGGAAACGGATGAGTTCACGAGACGGAACGAACGTGGCTGAGTCGAACGACAAGGCCAGACGCGGGAAAACGTCAACTTGCTTTGCGACGCGGGGCGCTTCTCGAAGTTGATCGGGCCGTATCGC
>CAYSHJ010000660.1:0-2113 GCA_964430385.1 uncultured Planctomycetaceae bacterium | reverse complement strand
CGAAGCGATTCTGGAAGCCAAAGCCCAAATCGGAGCCGGCGGCTTCGGCTGCGAACCTGCCAGCGCCGCCAGCGTCGCCGGAGCCAAACTACTCCGCGAGCAAGGCGTCATCTCCCCCAGCGACCGAGTCGTCTGCATCCTCACCGGCCACCAACTCAAAGACCCGACCGCCACCGTCGCGTACCACTCCGTCGATCCCGCGCGTCTCGCCGCCGCGGCAGCCCCCGATGATGACGCCTACGCCACCATGCTCCGCAAGTCCGGAGTCACCCAAACCCCCGCCGCCAACCGCCCCATCGTCGTCGAAAACAAGTTCGAGTCGATCATGGCGCTGCTGGATCGCATTGGTTGCTAGAACCAGTTCGACGCACTTGCGTTTCACCTTGGCGACGTGATTTCATGGTGGACACAAAGCCGGCCAAGTTTTTTCAATCAAAAAATGACCAATGGAGCTTCCATGCGTGCTGAAGAAACCCGTGATGCAATTTATCGGCTGTCGGAGCGTGAGCGACCGGTCGTTGAATCCAAGCTGATCGTGCTCGAATTGAGCAATGCGGCGCAGCTCGCCATCCCGGCTGGCTAAATCCCGTCGCCGCTTCGCGGCTGAAGAACGCGCAACATCAAAACACGCCCGTGAGGGCGAAGCGCGATCTCGCCCTCGGCGGCGATTCAGGTTGGTGTGAAGCCCACAAATAATCTGGGCTAGCGGCGGGCTTTTAGAGTCAACGCCATTGCTCAATCGCCTTCATCTGACGTTTCTGTCTAAATCCACATAAACTCTGAAATATTCCAAACTATTTTTTCGTCCTGAATTACTTGATCAGCAAAACATGTGTCGACTAACTCGGATTCAACACACTTGGAGGTTACCAATAATTACAAACTACCCATGCATCCTAAAATTCACTTGCATAAACATCCTATTCGACGTATCTTACCGCTCATCGATTTCGTTTACTAAAGCTCGCTCGCTACGGCAGCCGTGTTGATTCTCGTGTCGAATCAGCCGCTCGGCGTTAGCCCACGGTTCAGCGAAATCAAACCGTGGGCTAACGCCCAGCGGCTGATGTCTGTGTTCCAACACGAATGGGGGAGAGCCGAAATTAATGTGATTCCTCTTTACCAGTCCGGATTCCAAGGCTGGCGTTCGTCGGCCAACGTGTAATTGCTGAAAAAATGTTGTCTGTAAAATCAGCGGCAGGAGCTCCGCCGAAGTCCCTAATCTTCGTTGTCGTCTCGAATGGACGTTGTGATCGACAGCCGATCGGAGGTTGAGATGTTGCGTTGGATCATTAGTTCCTGTCTGCAAGTTCGCTTGCTAGTCGTGGCGAGCGTTGCGGTATTGATGGCGTTCGGCGTGATGCAGCTTCGTCACACGTCGGTGGATGCCGTGCCGGATTTTATGCCGCTACAAGTGGAGATACAGTCGGAAGCACTAGGACTGAGCGCCGAAGAAGTCGAGGCCATGATCACAACGCCGCTCGAGGCGGACATGCTCAACGGGACCGCCTTCGTGAAAGAGATTCGGTCTGAGTCGATTCCCGGCCTGTCGTCCATCAAAATGACTTTCGAGCCGGGGACCGACATCCTGACGGCCCGACAGATGGTGCAAGAGCACCTGACTCAGGTGTTTCTGCTGCCCGCGGTGGCCACGCCGCCAATGATGATGCAGCCCACGGCCTCGGCCAACCGCTGCGTCAAGATCGGGCTCACGTCGGACAAACTGTCCCTGATCGAAATGTCCGTTTTGGCACGCTGGACTGTCAAACCACGTTTGATGGGCCTCCCGGGCGTGGCCAACGTCTCGGTTTTTGGTCTGCGCGAGCGGCAATTGCAGGTCCGCGTCGACCCGGCGCAATTGGAAAAGGAAGACATCACGCTGCAACAAATCATTGAAACGACAGGGAATTCGCTGTGGTCGTCGCCATTGACGTTCCTGGATGCCTCCGTGCCGGGAACCGGTTGGTTCATCGACACACCCAACCAGCGACTGACCGTCATGCACAAGTCTCCCATTAAGTCGTCCAAAGAGCTGGGCGAAATTGCAATCGCGGGAACCGGCAAGCAATTGAAAGACGTGGCCGAGGTTGTCGAAGACCATCAGCCGTTGATT
>CAYSHJ010000659.1:0-10492 GCA_964430385.1 uncultured Planctomycetaceae bacterium | reverse complement strand
CGCATCGTCGACTGCCGCAACATTCGCTGCTGGCATGATTTTTACGACGGCCGCCACGTCGCGTTCGCCGCCTTCATCCCACCCGGCCGCTACGAAACCGACACGCCGCGCGGTCATGAATTCTGGAGACTCGCCAAGTTCGAGAGCGCCCAGCTTCGTGAGATCCTCAGCCCCGCTCGCCCTGACCCGTTGCACGAACTGGAACTGAGCTTCCACTGCTCGAAGACCGGCGACACGAACCGCTTCTTCGTCTCCGGCTTCCGTATCGAGGATCTGCCGGCACTGCCGACATCGCATTACAGCGAGGGACTCTACATGCCGATGGGCATCAGCGTTCCTCCGTTCTTCCAGAGTTACGACGCACTGACCAAAAACCCGCCGCAACACAGCCCGTATTTCTCGGTGTTCGTCGACCCCCGCGGCGCGTGGCTGAATCACCACGACATCGGTTTCGACGGTCCGGTTCTGCACCGCGACGCCGACGACCCGCAGACAATTCACGTCTACCTGCTCTCCTACGAACGCGAGACCCTGATCGGCCACTGGGTCGTGAAGCTCGGAAGCTGACAATTTTGTTTCCCCAAGCTGGAGCTTAGGAACCAGTTCATCTGTCATCTCTCATCCGAGTCATGATCCACTGTCGCGTCTGTTCGCGCAGCAACTCAGCGAGCGATCGCGTTGGCCCGGCGATGCGGACCGTGGCGAGTTGGCCGGTGCCGAACTGTTGACTGTCGGCGCGAGTGAGTCGCACGTAGGCGACGACATGTGGCTCGAGCAGCTCTTGCGGATCATGTCCATCGGCGGACGCTTGTGCGGCGGTGACTTTGGTGGCAATCGGCCCGCCGGCTCCAGCACAGAGGGCCGGGTGCGGTGGATGTGTGGTCGCTCGCGGTTCGATTTGGTGTAACGTGCCTGTGGCAGAGTAGCCGTCACCCACCAGTCGAACACTCGCGGCGCGACCGAGATTGATCGGTGCGGCGTCAAGCTGATCAGCCGCGATCAGCACGCGAATCTCTTTCTCAGCCGGATCACCGATCACCAGCAGTTCTTGCCCGGATGAAATGTAACAGCCGGGCAGCGAATTTAAGTCCGTGGCCGCGACCAAACCAGAGCGGGGAGCACGAATCAGCAGCGCGTCACACAAGCGATCCAACTCATCGAGCTTCTTGTGCAGTGCCGCGACGTTGTCCTCTTCGATACGCATCGCGGCCAATTCTCCCTGCTGTTGGAACACGCGGCCTCGCAGAGTCGAGCGTTCGACGTCGGACCGCAGTTCGCGCCGCTGCGTTTCCAGCGGCCGGTTGTCTAGCCGCACGAGCGGCTCACCCGCAACGACCATTTGGCCCGACTCGACCAAGACTTCGTCGACAAATCCCGATGCTTCCGCGCGCACGATCGCGGCGTCGACGTACTCGACCACACCAGGCAGTTTCACCGAGTAACACACCGGCACCGACGTCATTCCCCAACCGATCAATGCCGACACAGCAGCAACGATGACGGCGAAGCGAGTCCGTCGTGGTCGCTCGAACGGCGCGCCGACAGCGATGTATCGCAACGCTTGCCACAACGGTTGGACAAACCAGGCAAAGACCGCTCCGACCGCGAGCAACAATCCGACACCCTCGAACAACGTGGCCGCGGCAATGATCAGCGACACGCTCACCACCACACGCCACGCCGCCGACGCCACGCCGTACAACGCGACGAGCGGCCATTTTCCTTCCGGCCACTCCGGCCACGAAACATCAACGCCCAACAACCAGCGTTTGGCGGTATGCAACAACAGTTGCTGGCCGTGAATCGCCAGGTTTGGCAACTCCAGCAGATCGGCCAGAATGTAATAGCCGTCGAACCGCATCAGCGGATTCAGATTGAATAGCAATGTCACGACGCCAGCCGTCAGGATCACTCGCAGCAAATGCTGCCGCAGGAACTCATCGTGCGTGTTGGCCCACATGATCGCCGCCAAGGCCGCGACGAGTAACTCCGCGAGCATGCCGGCCGCCGACGTGACGATCCGTTGCCACTTGGGCAATCGCCACGTCGACGTCAGATCGACATACGGAATCGGCGCGAACAACAAGAACACGATGCCCGCCTCACGCACTCGGCCGCCGAATCGGACGCAAGCCACGCCGTGCGCCGCCTCATGCACGACCTTCAGCACCAGACCAAAACAGGCGATCCACCACCAATTGTGCGGTGCAAGAATCACCGCCGATTCATGCCACAGTCGATCCGCCTGTGGCATGACCTGCCAGACTCCGCTGAGCATGATCAAGCACCACACGCCGCCGCCAATCAAGCTAAACATTCCGCCAAACAACGGCTCCAGCGAGGTCAGCATCGAGTGCGGGCACCCCAACGGCACGCGCAGGCTGAGCGGATTGATCCGAGTCGCCTTCCTGATCGCCGTGTCTTCCGTGGCCGCAGCCCGATCGTTGCGTGGCCTGTTAGTCGCGATGAGTTTCGACGCGACCAACCAACGGCAAATGCCGGCGGCTTGCTGTTCGGTAAGTGCCTCCGCTCCCAACACGCTGGCGGAGTGAGCCACCGCCTCACCGACCGTCGTGCGGCCGTCGAGCAGCGACAAAAACGTGTACTCCGGCAGCCCGATCCGATAGTACGCCCCACCGCTCTCGTCCTCGATGACGTAACACTCCGCCCCGCCGTAAGACTGCAAACGAAACGACAGCTTGTCTCGCAATCGCGGACGAAGCTGACGCAGTTCGATGGTGCGGAAGTCGGAGGTCATGGGGTCAGGGGTCAGGAGTCAGGGATGAAGCATAGCGCGGCAAAGCCGCAACCGAATGGCGGAGAATTTTCGATTGCCGGTTTTTGATTTTCGATTGAACCGCAGTCAGCATTCTCAATCAAAAATCAAAAATCGGTGTAAGAAAACGACGCAATCGCGAATAACGATTTAAGGGAGTTCACTCTTCTCACTTCACGCGTCACCACGGCCACCACTGCCGCACTCGTTCATACGCTTTGTGGAACAAGTTCCAGGCGATGGGATGTGGTCGTGTGACGACAACCGCTTGGCCTCGTTGTCCAGGACGGAGCGCCTCATCGGGATTCGGCAACTCGACCTCGGCGACGAAGACGTCGGCGGAATCGCGAATCTCGGATCGCGGGCGGATACGGGCCAACTCACCCGCTTGAAGCTCACTCGCTCGCCCATCGAAGCGGAGTTCGACGTGATCGCCGGCTCGGACATGTCGATAGTCCTCCGCCGGCAGCGAGACCTCGACTCGCAGGCGATCCAGCGGAGCGATCTCGAACAACGATTGCCCAGTCTTCACGGGAACCGATGACAGCCTGTCGATACTGCCGCTGAGCACAACGCCGTCGAGCGGCGCCTGCAGGACGAGCAGGCTTTGACGCCGACACAGCAGTTCGAGCTTCGCGTCGATCTGTTCGAGTTCCAACCGCGCGAGTTCGGCCTTCGCAAGTTCGGCGTGAGCCAAACTGCTGTCTCGTTGCTGTTGAGCTTGCCGGCGATCGGCTTCGAGACCGGCCAATTCCCAACGCACCTCGCGACCATCCATCCGCGCGAGCGGGTGGCCAACACGAACGACATCCCCGGGTCTCACGAGCGACGCTTCGATCAGTCCGTCAAACGGAGCCACCACAAACCGCCGTTGCATCGGCTCGATCACACAGCGACACGACACGCGATAAGGCAGCGGCATCGCCAAGATCGCAGTCACCGCCGCCCCGCAGGCCATCACGACTCGCAGCGCACGACGGTGAAAAGTTCGACGCATTCGCGTCCACTGTCGTCGCCACACACCACCTTCGGCGCGGGCGATCAATTCCAGTGCGGGTGTGAGACACTCGGCTGTTGTCGTCAGCACGCGGATGTTGGCCGAGTCGTGAACAGCGACTCGCGAGCCGGAGACGATCAGCACGCCAAGCACACGTCCAGATGACTCGGTCTTCGTCTCGTCATCGAACAAAGCGTTTGATGACCTGAGCAAGAACGTGGCCACGGCTTCGACGCGGGTGATCTCAACCAATCGTCGATGAGCCAACAGAGCGTGCCGATTTGTCGTGCTGAGTGGCGGCCAAAAACCGTCGGCCTGACGGGAGGTCGCTTCGTCGGCGACACTTTGCAGCAGTTCAACGGTTTCCGAGCGGCGATCGAACTGCGTCAGCCCGCTGATCGCCAACAAGGAACATCCGCCGACCGAACGACGCCACGCGAGAGCGACTTGTTCCAGTTTCAAGTGCTCTGCCAAACGCTCGACCAGAATGCGACTCGCCGCAGACAGGCTTTCGCGCCGCGCGACTTGCGTCGCCAGATCGAGCACCGCCGCCGCTTGGCCTTCGACGTTCATCGAGTGGCCTGGCGAGTCACCGATCGACTTGTGGTCAGTGATCGCGGCACTCGACTGCGACTGGCACCCAGCATCCACGATGTTCTCAGGCGGAGCAATCGCGTCCGATTGTTGCACCGCACCGACGTGAGATCGTTGTGGCGGCGAACTGTTGTGAGCCGAATGGATCGTGGCCATGAGCGTCACTCCAGATCAAGCCACAGTCGCAGACCGCTGCGATGCCGGCCATCGCGGTTAGCGAGGATCACGTCGACGCGCACCAGTCCGCTTTCCGCATGCGTCACCGGCGAGACGTACTCGACTTCACCGGTCAACGGATTTTCGTCGGTGGTGGACAGCAGCCGCACTCGAAGTCCTTTGCGAACCCGCATGGCATATTCGGTCGGCACGTAAAACTTCACTCGCAGCCGATCCAGCCGCACGACGGTAAAGAGTTTGGGTTCCACAGCCGACACGAACTCGCCTGGTTCGCGATGAATGTCGGTCACGACGCCGTCGATCGGACTGCGAACCGTGCGACGTTGAAGTTCGGCTTCGATCCGTTTGACTTCCAAGCGATCAACCGCGAGCAATTCTTCGGCGGCCTTCAATTTGGCTTGCGCAAATTGAGCGTCGGCCTTCGCCCGGGCGTATTCTTCGCGGCTGCCGAGTCCCGAGCGGTTCAGCTCGTCGAGTGCCAATTGTTTTTGTTGTTTGAGTTCGACTTCGGCCTTTGCCGCGTCGATCGCGGCCGTGGATTGAGCTTTGAGCTGTGCCACCTCCAACGACGCGCTGAGCACATCGTTGTCGAGAACTCCCAGCACCTCGCCACGTTTGACCGGCTGACCGAGTTCGACACGGATTTCTTGCACGATGCCGGTCTCGGCGGCGGCGACCTGGATGGTCTGGTGTGGTTCGGTGAAACCTTCCGGGCCTTTGCGGTCAACGCGGTTCGCACCGAGAAGAAGGACAAAAAGTACGAGCGTGATTCGAGAGAACCTTCGATGAGCCTTCGCGCGTAACCCTTCTTCTCGGGAGGGCGACAAGGACCGGGACAAAGAATGAAGATTCATCGCGCCGTCTCCCCGAGCATTGAGGCGAGGATGTCTTCCTGCCAGCGATCTTGCTCAATCATTTGACGGCGGTGAGCGAAGCCTTGTTGCTCGACCGTGTGTTGCAGTCGCTCGATCGCGTTTGCGAAGTCGGTGTGAACTTCGCCGTCGTGGTTGGCCGAACGACGCAGCAGCTCGGTCAGTTTGGGCGAGTGACGTTGCAACAATTCATCGTTGGCCGACACGAAGCAGCGGCTGCTGCCGACGTCTCCTTGCCGACCGGCTCGTCCGGCCAACTGGCGATCGATGCGGCGAGTTTCGTGGCGTTCGACGCCGATGACGTGCAGACCGCCAGCGGCGAATGCCCGCTTGTCGGGTTTGATGTCGGTGCCACGACCAGCCATGTTGGTCGTGACTGTGATGGCGGCATGTCGCCCGGCCTGCGCGATGATTTCGGCCTCGTCGGCGTCTTGCAAGCCGTTGAGGACTTGATGTGGCAATTTCGCGGCCTTGAGAAGATCGGACAATTCGCGGCTGTCGTAAATCGTTCGCGAGCCGACGAGCACGGGCTGCCCGCATCGATGTCGCTCAGCCACTTCCCTGACGATCGCTCGGAATTTCGCGTCGGTCGTGGCGAAGAAACGATCTGGCAAGTCGAGCCGTCGACACGGGCGATGTCGCGGAATGATGACCGTCTTGCGGGTGTAAAACGCGTCGAACTCTTCTTCGGCTCCGACCGCGGTGCCGGTCATGCCGCAGAGCGAATCGTACAACTGATAGAACCGTTGACGCGTGATCCGCGCGGCGGATGACTTTTCGCCGGTGATCGCGACGTTGGCGACGGCTTCGACCGCCTGATGCAGGCCGTCGCGCCACGAGCGTTCGTCGAAGATGCGGCCGGTCTTTTGATCGACCAGTTGGACCGCGTTGACGCGAACGACGTAGTCAACGCCCTCGCGCAAGAGGAATCTCGCTTGCAGCGCGTTGCTCACGTAGACATCCCACGGACGTCGCAGTTCGCTGATCGGGCTTTGCTCCAGAAGTCGGAAGATGCGTTCGCGGCCTGTGCTCGTGAGCTGCACTGCACGGGCCGACGAGTCAACATGAAAGTGTTCGCCGCGGACCAATTGGTCGGCCAGATCACGAGCTGCGAGATAGGGCCGCGCTTCAGCAGAGTCGTTGCCAGATTCGCTGAGGATCAACGGCGTCAGGGCTTCGTCAATGAGCACGCTGTCGATCTCGTCGACGACGGTCAGTTCGTGCCGCGACTGCAACACCGAAGGCGCGGCGGCCGTTCGACCTCGTAGCGAATCGAGAATTTGTCGGCCCAACGCGCCGTGTAGGCGCGAGCGCAACGTCAACTGGTCTCGCAAGTAATCAAAACCGAATTCGTAGCCGGTGCCGTAAACAACATCCGTTTGATAAGCGGCGCGCTTGCCGGCCAGAGAATTCCGTTCTGGCAACAAGGCCACCGAAACGCCGAGCAGTTCGAGCGCGGGACGCAGTTGTTCGCAGTCACGGCTCGCCAGGTAACTGTTGGGTGTCGCGACGTGCGTTTGACGGCCGTCGAGCCACGCCAGAAACGCGGGCATGGCTGTGACGATTGTTTTGCCTTCGCCGGTGGCCATTTCGGTGACATGGCCCGATGCCAGCAGCAGGCCGGCGAGGATTTGAACGTCGTGATATTTCAGGCCGCTTGTCCGCCGCACAGCCTCGCCGACCAAGGCGGTTCCCAGCACGTGTGGTGTCGCCTCTTCGTCCGCGCGTTCGCGTGCGCCGAAGCGATGGACTGCTTCACGCAATGTCGCGGCAATGTCTCGAAGATCCTGGTCCGACGCCGACTCCAAATTGGCGGCGTGCTGTTGCACCTGTCGGACCAAGTTCCACTCGCGCGGCGAGGGTGGGCGCACTCGATCAGCCGTCCGCCAAAACGAAAATCGCCCGCGAGGCTGAGAGACCGTGTTGTCAACGACGTTCGTCATGACAGATTGGGGCAGTCATTTTGAGGTGCGATCACGCACACGCCCAAGCCGCGAGCGAAGGACGAATGCGGTGATCCCTCACTGGCGCCTTGGGCTCGGTTGATTCACTTCAGTCACGTCGAAGAAGTTTGTTAGTCGTCGATCGCCACCAGGAGGTTGGCTTGACGGCCGGGCCGGCGGGTTGCTCATCGTCAAGCATCGGCGCCGGCGGCGGACTATGCCCGTCCTCGAGAGCTTCGTCTTGGGGAGCACTCTCGGCCGGTGTCAGACTCGAGGACGGCGCGGGAGTCACTTCGACCGCCGTGCCATGCTTTTCAATAATCGTCGTCGGCAATCCATCAACGCAGGCTCGGCCCCACGAGACGTTTTCTGTTTGCAACAGTTCGCCCGTGGATTTCTTCACGTTCCATAAGGCCAAGTTGTACGTCACCTGAGCCGTCAAAAAGCTGAACTCGTTCTGAGAAACTCGGGCTTGAGCTTCAATCAGATTGTCGAGCATCAAGCTGGCGGTGCCATCTTCGCCGGGCAGGTGTTCCCAACGTTTCTCGAGGTAATCCAGCTCGACCGTGCTGGCGTCCATCGCACTTTGCTGCGAAAGCATCTCGGCGAACGCGGTCTCGACCTCACGCACCGAGACCTTGACCTCCAACTGCAACGTGTTGAGCGCGGTCTGATATTGCTGGTGAAGCTGCCGCAGTTCGAGCTCACGTCGCTCTTGCCGCGCGAGTGCGGCTCGATTCCCCAGCGGCACCTCGAATTGCAAGCCCACGGTGTACCCCGGCCGGCCGGTCGTGAACGAATTGTTGTAGGCGGCGAACGGGTCGCTTTGCCGCAGTCCGGCGGCGTACGCTTCGGTGACCAGGTTCAGCATCGGCAGCACTTCGTTCTTGGACATGTTCAATCGCGTGCAGCCGGCTTGAATCTGTCGCATCGCTTGATCGATCTCCGGCCGCATTTGAGCGGCGGTCGTCAACGCCAGCGACATGCTCAGCGGAATCTGCGAGATTGCGGGGGCATCCATCGGTAGCAATTCGACGCTGTCGTAATCGCCGAGCACCGGATCGTTAACCAGCGCACGAATACGATCCTCGGCGTTCTTCACACCCATGTCGGCTCGAATCACTTGCGAGCGTCGCGTGGCGACTTCGGCCTTTGCTCGCAGGACTTGGCTCTTCACGGCGTCGATTTGTTGCCGCATGCGGAGCTTGGCCAATGTGTCTGCCGCACGCTTGAGCGACAGTAATTTCTGCGCGAGGTTTGCTCGTTCCAGATACAGCCCCCAGTACGATCGCAAGACTTCCAGGAGGTGCGACTGCAACTGCCGCGAGAATTCATCGGTCGCGATTTCCGAATCGATCTGCGCCAGGACGATCAAGCTCTCGTTGTAGACCGCGCCGCTGCCGCGAAGCAGCGGATGCGTGTAGCTGAGCGACAGGCGTGCCGTCCCTTGCGGCGACGGGACGAAGAAGATCGAGTTCGTCTCCTGCCAACCAAATTGCTGCGCGATCTGCAGCGAACCACCTTCGCGAGTCCGCTTCCGCAATCCGCCCTGGGTCGTCAACTGCTGGTTCTGGAAGCGGGTACCGCCATTGCCAAGTGTCAATGTGCTACCAACGGGATCGTTGAGGTCTTGCCATTTGTTGTCGAGAAATGCCAACCAGTCGAATGCCGAGTCAGCTTCGGTAATCGACGTCTCGCGGATGAGCGGCAGGTCACTGAAGACGCGAACCTGCGACGAGCTGTGAATCGTGCGGACCAGGATGTCTTCCACAGTCAACGGCCGTGACTCGACGTTGTCGCGCAGCGGATGCCGCACGAATTCCGTCCACCAGTGCGTGTCAGCGAGCGGTTCGTCATCGCTTGCGGGCAACGGGAACAGCTGGGTTTCTACCCGATCCGGCGGCAAGGATCGACCCGGCACCGGATCATTTTGAGTCACGAACGCCAGTTGCACCAGAGGCCCCGTGGGGTTCTCCGCCCAAGCGGCGAAGCCGATCCAAGCCACGCAAAGAGCACCGACAAGCCCTGTCAGCTTTCTCCAAGAACCATGCCATCCAAATCGACCGCGAGTCGTTTCCCGTGGATTCATCTCAGTGACTCCCTACCCGCATGACCTCCGGTCTGCAGCTCGTCAATGAACTGCACACACTCCGACGGAATTCACTTCGGAGAGAGTCGTAGTTTCCCCGCAGTCAGGCGCGGAGAAATTGTCATTGATTGTAAATCCGGCGCGATACGGCAGCTATTTCTTGCAACTCCGGCATAAGTGGAGTCCGTGCATTGCGAGCATTCGCTCAAGCAGTTTCAAGCCGCTCCGGCGGAAACTTCGGAACGCTGAGATTGCCATGCACAGCCGGACGTCGAGTTGACTTTGCCGACCGTAACGATTGTAGCAAGGGAGAGGCCGGCGATCACATCTGCCCCACGTTGCTCGAGGCCGCGTTCAATTCGTACGGATGCGAGTACCACGCGAAGTTGAGCGGATGGATGTTCGCCGAGTGTTGAGCCTCGACGATGTTGGACGCGCGGTTGCGGAACACGGATGCGACGGTCGGCCGCTCGCTGAAGAACAGCTCCGAGTGGATCGCCGGATGGAAATAACGCCGCAGGTTGAAACCGTTCTCGTGCAACAGGTTGTTGATCGCGGGCGTCACGACAATTTCCATGTGGTGCGGATGTTCGCAAACCACCATATTTGGGAACGTCATCAGCCAGTTGCCGCCCACGTCAGCCACGACTTGACGCTCGCCAAGCAACCGCCCATGCGAGTCGTAAATGCGGCCGACCAACGTCGTGCCCGGTTCCGTCAGACCGCTGAAGATCGGATCGACCGGCAACGGCGATAGTCGGACACCGACCTGCTGCAAGCTCGGAAATAGACTGGCCAACCGGTCATGCCGCTCGAACCAGTCATGGAATGTGTCGAACGAATAGAAGAACAGGTCGTCGGCGACCGGCGGATCATTGACCGGGGTGACCGTGCCGCTGACGTTGCCGACGTCCGTGCCGCCGTTGCCGTCGCTGACCGTGTAGTCGAAGCTCGCCGGGCCGTTGTAGTTCGTATTGGGCGTGAACGTCAGCGTGCCGTCGGCGTTCAGGCTCACGACGCCGGTCGCGATCGTCACCGGGCTGC
>CAYSHJ010000658.1:0-7252 GCA_964430385.1 uncultured Planctomycetaceae bacterium | reverse complement strand
TTTCGGCGAAACTCCTGACGATCTGCAATCCAGTTTCCAACTGGCGATGATGACTCAAGCCACGGGGATGTTTTTCTCGCAGTCCGGTTTCACGATCGCCGAGACGTGGAAGCGGGTCGTCCGCATTTACGAGAAGTTCGGACGCCCGGAAGAATGGGAACTCGCCGACCAAGCCGAAGTCATCGGTTACGAGCCGTGCGAAGTCGCCGTGACGCCGCAAAGCGACTTCGTCCTGCAGCCCGGAATGGCCTTATATTGGCACCCCTCCGTCGGACCCGCATTGGTCGGCGACACCATGCTGATCGGACCCAATGGATTGGAAATGCTGACACCGATGGAGCAATGGCCGATGTCCAAAGTCGACGTCCGCGGCTCCACGGTCCTGCGGCCGGACATCCTGCAGCGGGTGGTCTGAGCAACCTCGTGCCGTCGTTCGGCATTGGTGTCTCACCAGCGGCTGATGTTACTAAGACGCGATCATGCTGCCTTTGCTCGCGGGGCGCCCCACCGTCGCATCGGGACCGCGACTGGTTTCAAACAACGCGTCGAACCCGTGCAAGGCTTCGTCGCGGCAGATATCATCATCGGTCGATGTGAACGCAAGAGCTCACTACCTTCGGAGTCTGTCCATGCGACGATTGTCTGACGGACATCGCCTGTTCTGGCTGCTGTGCCTTGCCGAGGTCATCGCCTCCGGTGTCGTGTCGGCGGCCGACGCGAGGGTGATCGACTTCAATCGAGACATTCGGCCGATCCTGTCCAATACCTGCTACAAGTGTCACGGACCGGACGAGAAGGAACGGCAAGTCGGTTTGCGATTGGACACTCAAGACGGAATGTCCGCCAAGCTGGAGTCTGGCAAGTTCGCGATTGTGCCGGGAAAGCCGGACGCGAGCGAACTGCTGCGACGCATCACGACGAGTGACCTCGATGAACGGATGCCTCCGGCCGGGTCGGGAAAGAAGCTGGAGGCTCGTGAGATCGACCTGCTGACCGCGTGGATCAAGCAAGGTGCTCCGTACGCCAAGCATTGGTCGTACGTGAAGCCGATTCGGCCGGAGTTGCCAGTACTCAGTACTCAGTACTCAGTACTTCCGCGGCGGAACACGATTGATGTCTTCTTGTGGTCACGGCTCGAACGCGAAGGACTGAAACCCTCGCCCGAAGCGGACCGGTACGCGTTGGCGAGACGAGTGTCGCTCGACCTGACGGGGTTGCCGCCGTCGATCGGAGAAGTCGATGCCTTTGTGAAGGACGCCGATCCGCAGGCGTACGAGAAGTTCGTCGATCGGCTGTTAAAGAATGAATCGTTCGGCGAGTACTGGGCACACATGTGGCTCGACCTCGCGAGGTACGCGGACTCCGCCGGCTATGCCGACGACCCGCCGCGCACAATATGGGGCTTTCGCGACTACGTCATCAAGTCGCTGAATGCCAATAAGCCGTTCGATCAATTCACAATCGAACAAATCGCCGGCGACCTGCTGCCGAACCCGACTGACGAGCAACTCATCGCCACGGCGTTCCATCGCAACACGCTGACGAACAACGAAGGGGGCACGATCGACGAAGAGTTCCGCAACGTCGCCGTCGTCGACCGCGTCAACACGACAATGGCCGTCTGGATGGGGACGACGATTCATTGTGCTCAATGCCACACGCACAAGTACGACCCGATCTCGCAGGAGGAGTACTTTCGTCTTTTCGCGTTCTTCAATCAGTCCGAAGACGCCGACCGTAAGGACGAGAGTCCATTCATCGCGCTGGAATCCGATTCCCAGCGCCAGCAGCGAGCGGCGTGGACGTCCGAGATCGCGCAGCTCGAAAAAAAAATCGGCACGCCGACCCCGGAAATCGTCGCCGGACAAGCGAAATGGGAACAGTCGTTCTCGCTGGATCTGAAATGGCAAGCTCTGAAACCAAGTTCGGCCGCGTCGACGGGCGGAGCCGCCGTCACGATCACCGACGACGCTTCGATCCGCGTGGCTCCGGGACAGAAGTCAGACACATACACGGTGGAATTGCCGCTCGAAGCCGGGCCGCTCCAGGCCGTGAGGCTCGAAGCCTTGACTGATGATTCGCTCGCTGGCAAAGGGCCTGGACATGCCGGCGGCAACTTCGTGTTGTCGAAGCTGTCGGCCACGATCACGCCGCCGAACGGCACACGAATGAACGGCCGATTCGTTCGTGTCGAACTGCTCGGCAAGAGCATCTTCCTGCATCTGGCCGAGGTGCAAGTCTTCAACGGCGCGGACAACGTGGCCGTCAAAGGCGAAGCCAAACAAGTCAGCACCGATTACGGCGGAACGCCCGAACGAGCGATCGATGGCAAAACGGATGGCGTGTACAGCAACAACTCCGTCTCACACACGGCCGCCGCGGAGAATCCGTGGTGGGAGGTCGATCTGAAGGCCGAACAACCAATTGACCGCATCGTTGTTTGGAACCGCACTGACAGCGGCACGGAGGCTCGGCTGAACAATTACCGCGTGCTTCTGCTCAACGAGAATCGGGACGTCGTCTCCGAGTTCAAGAGTACCGAGCCTCCGAAGCCGTCGCGCGAGATCGCGCTCAGCGGCGTCCGCGAAGTCCGATTCTCCACCGCGCTCGCCGATTATTCACAAGTCGGTTTTGAGCCGCAATTCCTGCTCGAGCCACAGAAAGACAAAGGCTGGGCAGTCGGCGGACAACTTGGCCAGTCGCACACCTTGACTTTGATTGCGGCCACCCCCGTCGAAGCGCAGGTCGGCTCTAAACTCACGATCACGCTGGAACACAACACGGTTCACGAGCAACACACGCTCGGCCGCTTCCGGCTCGGCTGGACGAACGACTCCCGCGTGGCCGAGTTCGCTCGCACTCCGCCGGCAATTCTCGCGATTCTCAACACGACGCCGCAGTCGCGAACGGACGCTCACAAGGCCGAACTGGCGAAATACTTCTTACGTATCGCACCGGAACTGCAAACCGACCGCGACAAGCTCGCGACCGTAATGAAGCAGCTTGCCGATCTGAAGCCGGCGATCACCGTGCCCGTCATGAAAGACTTCGTGGCCGCCATGCGTCGCAAAACGCAGATTCAGCGACGTGGTAATTACCTGGATCTCGACAAGGAAGTGACCGAAGGAACGCCCGCCGCGCTTCATCCCTTGCCGGCCGATGCCCCGATGACTCGCTTGACCTTGGCAAAGTGGCTCGTCGACGAGAACAACCCATTGACCGCTCGAGTGATCGTCAATCGTTATTGGGAACAACTCTTCGGCATCGGCATTGTGGCCACCAGCGAAGAGTTCGGGGCACAAGGCGAGTTGCCGTATCATCCCGAACTGCTCGACTGGCTGGCCTTGGAATTGATGAGGAGCGGGGGAGATGGGGAGAAGGGGAGCAACACAGATGCGTTTTCGCCTCCTCGCCCATGGGATGTCAAGCGATTCCTCAAATTGCTCGTGACATCGGCCGCGTACCGCCAGTCGTCGCGTGTCACTCCCGAATTGCAAGACCGCGATCCCGATAACCGGTTGCTCGCGCGCGGCCCGCGCTTCCGCCTTTCCGCCGAGACGATCCGCGATCAAGCTCTCGCGGTCAGCGGATTGCTCAGCCCCAAGATGTACGGCGAACCGGTCAAACCGCCGCAACCGGCGATCGGTCTCAGCGCCGCGTTTGGCAGCGGCATCGACTGGCAAACCAGCCTGGGCGACGACAAGTTTCGCCGCGGCTTATACACGACCTGGCGTCGCTCGAACCCGTACCCGTCGATGTCGACGTTCGACGCTCCGAACCGCGAAGTCTGCACGATCCGCCGCAGCCGCACGAACACGCCGTTGCAAGCGCTCGTCACGCTCAATGATCCTGTGTACATCGAGGCGGCTCAGGCGTTGGCCCGCAAGATCGCCAAGTCGGCCAGCACTCCCACTGAGAAGGCTCGCTTCGGTTTTCGCGCGTGCTTGTCGCGGCAGCCGACTGACGGCGAGTTGCAACGACTGGTCGCGCTCTACCAAGAAACGCTTGAGGAATTCGCGAAAAAGCCTGATGAAGCCAAGAAGATGGCCAGCGATCCGATCGGCGCTGTCCCGGAGGGCGCCGACATGAAAGAGTTGGCCGCCTGGACGGTCGTCGGTAACGTTCTGTTGAATCTGGACGAGATGTTAATGAAACGATGACGGAGGCTCGCATGTCAGCACCCACGGTTCTCAAACCACGAACGAGTTCGCCGGTCATTCTCCCGCCGCTGGAACCGGGTGACCGGCTAACTCGCGACGAATTCGAACGCCGCTATGAGGCGATGCCGGATTTGAAGAAGGCCGAACTCATCGAAGGAGTCGTTTACATGGCCGCCGCGGTGAAGGTCGAGCAACATGGGCATCTACACAGTCACCTCAATACCTGGTTGGTACTGTATGAAATCGAAACCGGCGGCGTCCTGGTTGGCGACAATTCGACAGTGCGGATGGACCTCGACAACGAACCGCAGCCCGATTGTCTGCTGATGCGACTTCCGGAATTTGGCGGGCAAGCCGAAATTGTGGATGGGTATGTGGAAGGTGCTCCGGAATGGGTTGGAGAAGTCTCTTCGAGCACAGCGAGTTTGGACTTGCATGCGAAGTTGAACGTTTATCGTCGGAATGGCGTTCGCGAATATTTCGTGTGGCGCGTGCGCGACGCCGAAATTGATTGGTTTGTCCTGCGGGAGGGCCAGTTCGAACGCCTGCCCCCGGGGGCCGACGGCATCTTGAGAAGTGAGCAGTTTCCCGGCTTGTGGCTTGATCCCGCAGCGATGACATCCGGTGACCTGAGACAAGTCATCGAGGTGCTGCGGCAAGGATTGGCCAGTCCGGAACATGTCGAGTTCGTTCAAGCCCTACAATCCGTGGGTCAGAGGATGCGTCAATAACTCCAAAAAATTTCGTTGTTGTTTCGTGGAGATCTGCAATGGACCCTCGTGTCGAACAACTCCAGCACATCACTCGCCGACATTTCTTCAAGCACAGCCAAGCTGGCATCGGGGCCATCGCGCTGGCGTCGCTGCTAAACAAAGACACGCTCGCGGCGCCGAGCAGCACACCGACCACGAGCAGTGTGGTCAATCCGCTCGCGCCGAAGATGCCACACTTCGATGGCAAGGCGAAGCGGGTGATTTATCTGCACCTCACCGGCTCGCCGCCGCATCTGGATTTGTACGACTACAAGCCGGAGTTGGTTCGGCTGAGCGGCCAGGACGCTCCGGAATCGTTCATCAAGGGAAAGCGATTCGCATTTACGTCGGGCACGCCGAAGCTGCTCGGCACGCCGCGCAAGTTCGCTCAACATGGCGACGGCGGCGTGTGGCTGTCGGACGCCGTGCCGCATCTGCACGACGTGGCCGACGAGATGTGCGTCATCAAGTCGATGTACACCGAGCAGTTCAATCACGCTCCCGCCGAGCTGTTGCTGTACACCGGTTCGGCACGGTCCGGCCGGCCGTCGATGGGAGCGTGGGCGACATACGGTCTCGGCTCGGAGAATGAAAATCTTCCCGGCTTCGTCGTGCTGATCTCCAGCGGAGTGCAGCCGAATGGCGGAAAGAATTCGTACGGCACCGGGTTCTTGCCGTCGGTCTATCAAGGCGTGCAATGCCGGTCGAAGGGCGATCCAGTCTTGTACTCGTCCGACCCCGCCGGTATGGATCGCGACCTGCGGCGCGCGAGCCTCGATGCCTTGCGCGACTTGAACGAACTTCAGGCGAACGAACTGGGACATCCGGAAACACTCACGCGCATCGCGCAGTACGAACTCGCCTTCCGCATGCAGATGTCGGTTCCGGAAGTCATGGACATCACCAAAGAGACGCCACAAACGCTCGAAACTTACGGAGCCAAACCGGGTGAGGCGAGTTTCGCCAACAACTGCTTGTTGGCTCGACGACTGGTCGAGCAAGGTGTGCGATTCGTGCAACTCTTCGACTGGGGCTGGGACTTCCACGGCACCGGTCCGGGCGAGGACATTCGTGACGGACTCACGAAGAAATGCGCGACAATGGACAAGCCGATCGCTGCCTTGATCAAAGATTTGAACGCTCGCGGCATGCTCGACGAAACGCTGATCGTCTGCAGCGGCGAGTTCGGCCGCACGCCGTTCCGCGAGGGCCGCACTGCCGGCGGCAGCGTACTCGGTCGCGATCATTATCCCGATGTGTACTCGCTCTGGCTGGCCGGCGGCGGTATCAAGGGCGGCTATTCGCACGGCGAGTCGGATGAACTCGGCTTCTCGATCGCTCGCGATCCTGTTCATGTCCACGACCTGCAAGCCACGATCCTGCATTGCCTGGGCTTCGACCATACGCGGCTAACTTACCGGTTCCAAGGTCGCGACTACCGTCTGACTGACGTGCATGGCAAGGTGGTCAAGGACGTGTTGGCATGACGGCCCGGTGCGGTTCGCCCCAACGGGGCGGAGGAAACCAGCCCAGGGCAAGCTCGCGCAGCGAGCGCCGCCCTGGGTCACGGTCCCCTCGAATGGATGTGCCCTGACAGGGCACGGGTAGATTTGCACTTCCATTGACGGAACCCCATCATGTCGCAATCACTTGCCAAGAATCTGATCCATCTCGTCTTCAGCACGAAGGATCGCCAGCCGATCATCGGCGACGACGTTCGCTCCGACCTTCACGCCTACGCGGGCGGCGTTCTTCGCGATCTCAATTCACCCAGCCTCTTGATGAACTCGGTCCAGGATCACATTCATGTGTTGTTCAACCTTCATAAGACAAAGGCACTGTCAGACGTCATCATGGAATTCAAACGTGGCACGTCGATTTGGATGAAGGAGCAAGACCCGCAGAAGTACGGGGCGTTTTATTGGCAAGCCGGGTACGGGGCGTTTTCGGTAAGCCAATCCGCCGTCGAGACCGTGAAGCAGTACATCGCGAAGCAAGCACAGCACCATTCTCGGCAGACATTTCAGGACGAGTTTCGCGCGTTGTTGACACGCCATGAAATTGAATTTGACGAACGATATGTTTGGGATTGATCCAGACGTTCAATCGGAGCCGACCGAAACGCGATTTCGCGAAGTTCCCGTGCCCTTTCAGGGCACATGTCATTTGCCGGACCGGACCCAGGGCGGCGCTCGCTCTGCGAGCTTGCCCTGGGCTGATATCCTCCGCCCCGTCGGGGCGAACAACAGATGAAACTTGGGCTGGTTCGAGTATCCGGCCAGCGAAAACGATGAGCCCTTTGGAGACCCACCTCGTGAGATTGTCGCACTTGTTCCTCGC